>MGVF01000103.1:1324-14094 GCA_001800355.1 Elusimicrobia bacterium RIFOXYA2_FULL_50_26 | reverse complement strand
TGCCGGAGGCGAAATCCGAAGGAATGAAGCTGTGGTAGGGAGCGGTTACTTCTTTTTCATATATGAGGTTGCCATCCAATGAATAAATCTCTATTTTGCTGGTTTCGTCGGCCTTAAGATTGGCAAACGTAACCCTGGCATTTTTGTCGCCCGTGAATGGAACGGGGTATGCATACTCTTTCTGTTCTGCGCCCGACGAGACCGATGCGCTGGTGGTGGCGGATGCCGCGGCCGAGCGTTCCGACTCGTTGCCGGCATCGTCGTAAGCGCTGACCGCATAGGAATATGCCGTCGCAGGGCTCAGGCCGGTATCAGAATGCGTTAATGAAGTAACGCTGGTCAAAAGCGTGCCGGCGCGGTATATCCTGTAGCCTGCGACACCTACATTATCTGAAGAGGCGCTCCAGGAAAGATCAATCTGTGCGCCCGAGGCAGGCACGGCAAGCAGATTAGCAGGAACTGACGGGGCAACATCATCTCCCGTGGAAGACATATATTTACTTACCTCGTTTGACAGACAACTTTCATTATTCGATGTATCGTAAGCGGTAATAGAAAAATAAAATGTTACGCCGTTCTGCAGGCTTGAAAGAAGGTAATAAGTCGTGTTTCCGGCATCAACCGTGGTTGTATAACCACCGGCGGGACATGTGGACGTGCGTGCGGCAAAACCGTAATAAATCTTGTATCCGGCAAGATCGGACTCACTGTTTGCATCCCACGAAAGCTGCGCGGTACCTGCGAAAAGCGAAAGCACCGACCCCAACACTACCACTGCACTGATTACGGACGAATGAAGCAATTTCTTTTTCATAGTTTTCCTCGCTGACCCCGCTGTGATTTAACCTAAAATTTTGTACTTATCGAAAGCCGGTGTGTTGCAAGTGTTTCTACTGACGGAATAAATGCATAGTCTACGGCAAATTTGTCAAGTTTCAAACCGACGCCCGTGGTAAATCCCTGCAAGAGTGACGGCTTGGTAATAGTGCTGTTATATTTATAGCCTGCGCGTACGGCCACCTGCTTCATTAGCCACAGTTCGCCGCCAACACCGCCGGTGATGACCTGGTCGTTTACACCATACATGCCGTCACAAGCGACTGTAAGGCGGTTATTATAATACGTACCGGCAAGCGCCATGCGCACGGTTGTCGGCATCGCTATTTCTTCCGTCACAAACGGAGTCTCGTAACCAAGGTTATATATACCGATTGCAAACTTGGTTTTCTTTACGATTCTAAACATCATTGCTACGTCGGCGGCGCCTCCGTACGCGGTTTTATCATCCAATTGCTGATAAATACCTTTAAGCGTCGTTCCAAGACTTACACCCTTGGAAACGTTAAAGGCGAACGAAAGCGCTGGCGAAGTATCCCATACCGGAACAGTACGTTCCGAATCCGGCGTTGCGGAAAGCCTTCCCTCGATCCCGCCTATCCAGGAGTACATCGCCGAAAAACCGAATGCGCCACCTTTATAGGGGTGACAATAACCAAAATACTCATGACGCACCTGTTCGTAGGATTCCACATGCCCTATCGTAAGCTGATTCTGCTTAAGCTGAATCAATCCCGCCGGGTTCCAGTATAGCGCAGTCACATCGTCGGCAACAGCACTGAAGGCATCGCCCATTGCAGCTGCGCGCGCACCGGCGCCTACTTTAAGAAAACTTGCCCCCGTGGCAACCGCCGCATGTGCGCAATAATCCACGGACAACATCACCACTGCCAGCATCGTTATCAATCCAAGGTGTCGTTTGAGTGACATTTCACATCTCCTGTTTTGTATATATTTAGTGCGTTACAGTTGTTGCAATATCGTAATACTTCTAACATGTGAAATATTTGTGAAAACTGCGTAAACTAAATATAAAATGTGGTTATACCTGAAAAAATGACTTGCCAAACAATTATAATGAATTTGTCTAAGAAAATCAATGTTTTATCAAATATATTTTACTATTTTAATTTGGCGCGTTTTTGTGTGTCTCTTTAGCAGTTTGAGGTCATTGCGAGCGAGAGCGAAGCAATCTCGACGCTGCTTCTGATGAAAAGCGAGATTGCCGCGCCCTTTGGGCTCGCAATGACGACGACAACTTCTAAACGCTAAAGAGACCGTTTTTGTGATGTTTTTTTATATTTTTTGATTATTTCCTTTACAGCATTGTCTACTACGATATCTTCAGTAAGCGGACGAAGGTCATAATCGGCTATTGACACGTTTTTTTCAGGATCAAATGAAAGGATAAGTTTACCTACTTCGCGGGCGCCCCTGCCGGACTGGACGATAATGGTTTTCCCAATGCGCAGCGGCACGGGCATGTGAACGGGATTATGGCCGCTTATAATAAGGTTGATGCCGGGATAATCATGGGCTATACGTTTGTCGAAATCAAGTCCGCCGTGGGACAGCAGAATTAAAAAATCATAGTTTTTCCTTCGTTTAAAAAACTCTTCGAGATAAGCATCTGCGGGCGTAATATGAAGTTTTTCAACCATGGGAACCGGATAATAATCAAACGTGTCGGCGCCGTTTAGCGCGATAACCGCTATGCGCACTCCGCATTTTTTATAGTAACGCGCGCTCACATGGGCGGGCGCATTTTTTTTTGCGCGCGGGGCTATGTTGGAAGGAAGGAAGGGAATGCCGCTACGGGCAACTTTCTGCTGGAATGATGGGTGCAACAAGTCCTGGTCTCCCGCGATTACGGCGTCGTAACGGATACGTTTATACACCTGCGTTACGGCATCCACGAATGCGGCGGGTGCATAAGGCGGCAACATGTCGCCGGAATCGAAGACCAGGCACTGCTGATACTTCTTGCGAATAAGAGCGATGTATGTTGCGGCCCGGTCAAGCCCGCCGTTTGGGTTTGATTTACAGCCACAGGACTCCAGGGCTCCGTTTGTTGAGTTGGTAAACAATACGGCAAGCTGGCGGGACAGGCCGGCTGCCGCAACTTCCTGCGCGGGTACCTGTTCAACCATAACCTGCACCGCGCCGGACGATGAAATAACCGCCGGCACATCGGCATAAAGCACCGGAAACGACACCATTAAGACGAGAACCGTTGCGTGTATAATCTTCATTTTATGTATTTTAGCACCGCGAAATGCACCGTATACATTACTATACCGCGGTCGCGGGTGATTGTATCGGTAACCAGCATGGCATCTCCGCCAACATTCATGGCTTTTCTCTTTGCTCTCTTTACGGCACCTTCATGCGAGATCCATGCTGCCGACATCGTGCCTATCTCATAATATTTTACATGTGAAGGTACGGAATTGAATACATCAACACGACGGGTAGGAACGCTGGCAGGATAAAACCCGTTAGGATGCCATTTAGGCGCACATCCCATCACCGCCAGTACGAATAAAACAGCGACAAGAATTCCTTTTCGCATTTGTTTACCATCCTTTTACTTATGCATAGCCTGACGCATAATTATACAAAGCAAGCCGGTCTTTAGTCAATCTTGATTTATTACACCGCTAGTACTCTGTAAGGCTGATTAATTGATCTTTTCTCATCCTTTAATGGCAATCCGTTAATTTACTGCGCGGATTATAATGAATGTTTTTTTGCCGGGGCGTACTGTAACGTTTTCTATCGTGCTTGTGCCGACTGCGGCGCCGGCGGCGTCGCGCATGGTAAGCGAAAGGCGGCAGGCGCCGGCGGGGGCGGTAAGCCGCGCCATGGAGATGGTGTCGGGAAGGGAGCGCCAGCTTCGCTTGTCGGAAAGTTCGGTTGCCGTCGAAGCGATGGAGAGCGTCTTTTTTACCAGCCAGCCCAAAAGCTCGTCGTTGGAATTTTTTGCGACGGAGCGGCTTATGTTGTGCGTAAGCGCAAATTTTACGGCGGCGCGGATTATGGTGCGTACTCGAACGCGCGCGATGCGCCCGGCAAGCGTGGTTTTGGCCAGCGCGCCGATGTTTTCCACCGTTTCAGCCTTGTCGTCGTACGGCGCGGCGCCGGAGTTGGAAATTACGGATGCGTCAATGACGGAAACACGATACTCGGCCGGCACATATTTGGGGAAAGCCATGCGCACCTGTTCCTCGGCGAGGATGTTGCGGGCTATGGCGCGCGCCTGCTCTACCTGCTCCTCTTCCTCGCCCTCTACGTCGGCCGCCTCGACGTAGCTCCATGCCCTGCCGAAGCTGATTTCGAAAAAGCTGTCCACCTTCACCGGCGCCAGGCCGTTGTAACCTATTACCACCACCTCGCCGCAGCCTGCGTCGGGCGCAGGCGCTTCAACCTTGCCCCATTTTTTCTCAAGCGCACGCACGTCGTCGGAAAAACCCAGGGCGCGCGCCGTGCGAAAGGTATCGGCGATAAGTTTTTTCGGAACCGGCACGCCGTAAACGGCAGCGTAGCTGTCATAGTTTTCAAGCGCCTTGTAATATGAAATGTAGGCGTCGTTTACGGCACCCTGGTTTTCATAGATCATGCCCATCAGGTAGCGGGCGAAGGCATCCTCGGTGTATCCGCTTTTATGATTGTAATTTGTCCGGAGGGTTTTAAGGAAGTGGTCTACCTGGCGGGCTTCTACAAGGGCTTCGGACTCGCGCCCCATAAGGACATAGTTGAGCGCACAGAAAACGTGAATCAATGCGCGCTCGAAGTCCTCGCCATAATAGGGGCGCATATTGTCGCTAACAAGCAGCGTTGAGGCCTCGGCGGTTACGCTTTTCGTGAAATGTTCGTTGGCAACGCGCTTGGCATTTTCGAAGGCCTCATTGCTTTCCGCGTAACTGCCGGCGATATGCAAAAGAAAGCCGCGGTCGAGGTGATAGAGAAGCTCGTTTTTGCGGCCGTAAACTTTTTGCCTCGACTGCTCGCCTGCCGCCGCGGCCTCGCCGTACCTGCCTGCCGCGACAAGACTGTTCATGTTGTGGTAGTATGCGGCGGGCGTGGCGCAGCCGTGAAAAACTGTTGCGGCTATGATTAAAGTAAGCGCTCTGGTGCGCAAGGGTTTTACCACTTCGCGCCGCGGCGCTCGACTACCTTCTTTAGTTTCTTCTGGCCTATCCACACTTTTTCGTTGGTAAGCATGTCTATCATCTCAAGCTCAACCTGGTAATACTTGAGCGCCGTTTTGCCGGCTTCGTCGAAGATGGTGTTAATCTGCCCCTTAAGCATGAAGTCCGCGCCGTATTCGTGACCCATGGCTTTGACGGTAGAAGCCTCGGCGTTTTTAGCCTGGTCGGCGCGCTCTTCGCGGATCTCGTCGCGCTGATCCTTGGCGGCCACGAATTTTACGCGGCCCGAATTGGTAAGCTCGCGCTCAAGGTCTTTTACGAAAGTCTCGGTATTGATATGCTCGTGGCTTTTGTTCAAGACCGTGCCGACGATAACGCGCGGGCGTTCCCGTTTCTTATCGCGAAAATCGTCAACCCATGCGCGGGCCAGCGAATCCTTGACCATCTCCTCGGACACAAACCGTGAATCCGTGTCGTTCCAGTTTCCTGAAACATCAATCTGCTCGTTTACTTCCACGCGCGTAACCTTCGGCATACTGGAACACGCGAACAATCCAAAGCCCATGACGGCAACCGCCGCTGCTGACATCCACCTGACATGATTAGACATGATACATCCTCCTATTACTTCTTTTCAACCCTGTCGTCTTTGAGAATATCCTTCCCGTTGACGATCTTTGCGTTTGCAAACTTTGGTTTTACTTCCGTTATCTTTATCTCGCCCATAACCTTTTCTTCGCTGCCGAGGGATTCGCCGGTTTCGGGATCAATAAGCTCCTCACCCTTGCGGATAACTTTATAGAGTTCATTGGCCTGCACACCGACGTTTTCGCCTCCGTTTATGGTAACGACGCCGTCTTCCGAGATTTTAAGTATTACGCCGGACCAGTTGCCGCCGAGATTTTTCATAACCTTGGCCACGGCATCCTCAACGGCGGACCTGGTGGCCTTGCCTATCAATGACGAATTAAAACCAGAGCTTCCCAACGCCACGCTTGTCGGAAATATCGCGGAATTGCTGATGCCGACACCGCGCGTGGTTTTTTTGGCTTCGCCGGTGGCCGCGGCAACGACTTCGGCGGACGTCGTATCTATCAGGCGAATGTCCAACCCCACATTCGCCGAATGGTTAACCATGCCGACGCCAAAACCGCCTATTACAGACTTATTCGTGCCGAATTCATTTACACTGCCTATAACCATATATTCGACGCCCAACAGTTTTCCCACCTGCGCCGCGGTCTGCGCGGTTATGGCGCCGCTAAGACCAAGTTTCTGTTCCGTAAGCACCTTTTCAAGCTCGGCGCGCTCTATCACCTTCACGCGCTTGGTATTTACGAACTGGGTTACAAGCATATCCGCCATACCCTGTCCGAGATCCTTTTCGTAACCGCGGAAACCGGACTTGTTCTCCAGATTCATCACCGCAAGCCGCGGCATCGCCGCCACCGCCGAACCAACCATCGCAACCGTCATCACAGCAGCCAACATCATCTTTCGCATGTATTCCTCCCTTGTCTATTCTCTGCCTTTTGGCCAGAAGCTTACTTTATTGTTAATCCCGCGGGCGCATTCGGCGCGCCGGTGTTGATTTGTTCTGGATCGTCAGAGCCTGTGCCTTCTATTCCGACCATGTCAATATCCGCGCCCATGTTTACGCCATCCCTTCCTGCATTGCGAGCAGGCGAGCCCGCGGCCAGCCTGAAATCATCCAATTGGTTCATTGCGCCGGAAGCGTTTAAAAACAGCGGAGATGCCGCAAGCGAACCTGTCCCGGGATTAGAGCCGTCATCTAATTCGCCAGATGATTGCCACGCCGGCAATGACTGGTAGTTGGTCGAAATATACTCTGCCGAATCACCATACTTGATGGTCCTGATAAGCAATCCTTGAGAGCTGTCGAGGGGATCGAACAAGTTATGGTCGCATTCCATTATCTTTACCGGCACGCCTCCGCCTGCCGGGTCCCTCGAAGAGAACCTCAGGTGCCCCAGGTCATAATCGCGGGGTCGCCCGACCAGGATATTGTTGTAATAATATTTTGCGCCCGCGCCGAAAGTTACGGTGGCCGCCGTGCCGTAGCCCGTGTAGAATGTATTATTATAGACGCGCATATTATCCGAATCCGAGGTCTCCTGCACGAAATCGCTCATCGTAAAGGATTCTGAATACGTGACCACGTTATTAAATATTGATATGTTTCTCTGACTGTTATATTCCGGCGATATAAAACTGGTTACCATAATGCTTTCGCAACAATCGTGTACGTAATTGTTCTTTATGACCGCCCCGTTTGTTCTCCGTTTAATGTAGAAACCGCGAAGCGAATCATATATTTCATTATTTTTAAAAATGAAATTATTATTATCATAAGTTTTGAATGCGCTGGTGTTTTGATTATTTGTAACGTTTAGGAAATTATTTACTTTGCATCCGGAAACAAGCGCCCCTTCGGTGCATTCAACGCGAATGCCTTCACGATTATCTCCGTGCACTATTTTTGTGGTCCCGCCATATACTTCACAGTTTCGCACCACCAGTCCGCGGGCGTAATAATCAGCGCTGTGGCTGCCTATGATTATACGCGCCGCATTGAGGCCGTCATCCGCCTGCACCTTAAATCCGTCAATGATTATGTACTCCTGCCTCCAGACTCCGATGGGCGAAACAATGTCCTGGCCTATCGTATAAGCGTCGCCGGGCAGCAAGTTTACATTGCTATTATGGGTTCCTGTTTGAAAAGTAACCGTATGCGCTTCAACCGTGTCAACGGCCGCGCCGCCTTCCTTATCGGTGGTTCTGAAAATACTCCAGCCAACAACACCGGCAGCGATAAAATCAACGTCATTATCAACCAGATGATAATTGTCGGTGCCTGCGTCGGCTATACCCGTAACGTTAACGGTAACATGGCCGTTTAAAACAGCTTCCTCGCCCGGGTATGCCTGGAATGTGATAGGGTTGTCCGAAGTTCCGGAATTTGCGGGCTCCAGCGTGGCATGATAGCCTATATCAGCTTGCCCGGGAACAGCGCTTGGACCTAGTTGGTATGTTCCGCCCCTGAAATATACAGTATCACCCGCAACTGCATTTAGCATTGCGGTTGCGGCGCTGCAGGGCGCGGAAATGTTTTGCGCCGCAACCCAGTCTGTTGATACGCTTGTCGGCGAAACATAATAAACCGCGGCAAAAATAATATCGGCCGTTCCTGTTAATAACAAAAGCACAGCCACTGCGGCTGAATAGGCACGGCTTGAATTAACCCTGGGAGGAGTAACCAAATTTGATTTTTGCATCCGAAAATTCCAAATCCGGCTTTGTTTATGGTAAACCGTTTAGCCTCGTTGCCGCCGGCATCTCACTTTAATCCGCTCCCGCAAGGGGCTTGCAATTATACATAAGTTACTTCTCCCCGGCGGGGAGAAGGGCGGGATGAGGGGGAAGTCGTCGGGAACAGGGCATTTAGCTCCCCCTCACCTTAATCCTCTCCCCGATGGGGAGAGGAAACGAGGCAGCGACGATAATCTCAGACTTATGTATAATGGCAAGCCCGCAAGGGGAGAGGAAATATAAGTTGTTTATTTTATTGGTATTACTTTTTTGAATTTGCGCTTGCCGGCCTGGATTATGCATTCGTTTTCTATTATTATTTCTTTTTCGGACGGCACTTTTTCGCCGTCAATCTTTATGCCGCCCTGCTCAATGAGGCGGCGCGCCTCGTTTTTGCTGGAAACAAGGCCGGCAGCAAGCAGAAGGTCGGTAAGCTTTATGGTTTTATGGGGGCAGGCGTAGTGTTCAATATCTTCGGGAGTGTCTTTCTTGCTGAAGATCCGGTCAAAACCGGCGCGCGCGTTCTTGGCGGCGGCAAGGCCGTGGTAGCGCGCGGTCAGCTTTTCGGCAAGATCCGCTTTCGCCTCGCGCGGGTGCATCGCTTTCACGCTTTTCAGGTCCGCATCCGTCAGCAGTTCGTAGTACTTGTACATGATATCGTCCGGCACGGACATAAGTTTTCCGAAAATGTCCTGCGGCGTATCGTTTAGCGCTATGTAGTTGCCGTAGGATTTGGACATTTTCCGCACGCCGTCGGTGCCTTCAAGCAACGGCATGGTAATGACTACCTGCGGCTCCTGGCCCGCATCCTTTTGCATCTCGCGCCCCACTAGAAGGTTGAATTTCTGGTCGTTGCCACCCAGCTCCACGTCGGAACGCACCGCCACGGAGTCGTACCCTTGCAGGAGCGGGTATAGAAACTCGATAATGCTTATGGGCGTTGCGCTCTTGAAACGTTTCTCGAAATCGTCGCGTTCAAGCATACGCGCGACGGTGTATTTGCTTGCAAGCTTAAGCAAACCTTCTATTCCAAGCGGATAAAGCCAGGAGCTGTTGAACACAACCTCCATCTTTTTTTCGTCAAGGATTTTGTACACCTGCTCCTGGTAGGTTTTTGCGTTGGCAAGTATGGCTTCTTCGCTCATTATCGGGCGCGTCTCGGAGCGGCCGGACGGGTCGCCTATTCGCGCCGTGAAATCGCCGATGATAAAGACAATCGTGTGCCCCATGTCCTGGAAAACACGCAGCTTGTTTAACAACACCGTGTGCCCAAGGTGCATATCCGGCGCGGTCGGGTCTACGCCCAACTTTATGCGCAGAGGCTTGCCGCGTTGCAGCTTGTTTTCAAGTTCTTTTTCGGAAATTATTTCAACTGTGCCGCGTCTGATTTTTTCTATGATTGTTTTATTCAGTTGCTACTCCCTGTTGTCAATCGCCTTCTGGCGGGATGCAAGGCGTTCCTCGATTTTTTTCTTAAGCGCACTTTCAAGAACCGGCCTCTTCTTTATAAGCGCGGCCACTACCTCGCCGGGCAGTGAGATGATCTCGGTCTCGGCTTCGGCTTTCACCGTGGCCGTGGCAGCCCGCGGGGTTAGAAGCGAGATCTCGCCAAAATAGCTTCCCGGCCCGAGCTCGGCAAGCTTCATCCTGTCTTTTCCCTGGCGCGCCCATATGGAGACGGAACCGCTCTGCACAAGAAGAAGCTTTGATGATATTTCACCCTGGAACAGGACGGTGGAACCGGGACGGTAGCTTTCCTTTCCCATGCCGTTTATCAATAATTCCATCTCATCTTCCGTGCATAATGCGAAAAATTCGGTTTTTTGTATCGCGCTTTTTGCCCACGCAATATCCTGATCCTCAAGCTGCATGTTTCCTCCTACTGCGACAGGCGGCCGGCCAGCTTATACAATTTATCATCCAACTGTTTGACGCCGTTTACGCATGTTTCGATCGGGATAGATGTTACTGCGTCTCCCTGCAATACTACGACCTCGTTTGTCCTGTTCTCAGAAAGCAGTTCCACGGCGTGCGCCCCGAAACGGCAGGCCAGTATGCGCGATCGGGCGCTGGGGGAGCCGCCACGCTGGATATATCCAAGGGAGCTGACGCGGATTTCCACAGGTACGCTTGCGCGCAATTGTTCCGCCAACGTAAACGGATTGCCCGCGCCTTCCGCAAACACTATTATTACGGATGTTTTATTGCAGTAACGCTCCGTGTTAAGCTCGGCCGAGAGCGACGCAACCGTCAAAGGCGCTTCCGGCGCCAGTATAAACTCCGCGCCCGCGGCAATGCCTACCGACAGCGCAAGAAAACCGTGTTCGCGCCCCATAACTTCAACTATAAAAATACGGTCATGGCTGGCCGCGGTATCGCGAATCTTGTCTATGGCTTCGACCGATGTATTTACGGCCGTGTCAAAACCTATCGTTTCATCGGTTCCAAAAATATCGTTATCTATCGAGGCGGGAATGCCGATTACTTTAATGCCGGCGCGCGACAGCACGGCGCCGCCCTGCATGGAACCGTCGCCGCCGATTACAACCAGGCCTTCGATCCCGTGGCCGGCAAGGTTTGCAAGCGCGCGGCCCTGGCCTTCTTTCGTTTTCATGTCCGGGCAACGCCTTGTGCCAAGCATTGTTCCGCCGCGGTTGATGATGCCGCTTACCGAACGCAGGTTGAAACGTTCTATATTGCCGTCTATAAGCCCGCGATAACCATGGTACACCCCGTAAACCTCATGGCCGCGGATAAGCCCTTCGCGCACAACGGCGCGCACCGCGGAGTTCATGCCGGGAGCGTCTCCGCCAGGTGTAATAACGGCAATTTTTTTTATCATAGCGTTATATTCTTTTGATCCAATAGGAAGGATGCCGGCGCAAATGCATTACCGCCACAACGACAACTTTATCATCGTCAATTTTGTAGAGAAGCGCGTACGGGAAACGATGCAATAACCGGCGCCGAACGCCTTCGCCTATTATCGGCCACTGAAACGGGTTGCTCAAGGTATCTTCAAGTGCAATTTCTATCTTGTGTAAGAAATCCTTACCCAAATATTCGGACTGAGATTCGTAGTACATCGCCGCATTGATCATCTCGTCTTCGGCGGCTTGAAGAAAAATAACGGATTTCATCGTATCATTTTTCTTGCATATTGCATGCTTTCTTTCATGGAACGAAAAGGCATGTTTCCTTTCTTGTACTCCGAATATCTTTTCTCGGCTTCCTTAACCCATAAATGCTCATTTTCGGTTTCATCTACTTTGTCGAGGCTTTTAATCAACTGTTCGGCAAGTTTTGCCCTCTTATTAAGTGGCAACTTTAGCAGTTGAGATTCAAAATGTTTTATGCTGTAAGACATACTTTCTACCTTCCTTTTGCTATATGACTACCAATTTTTTAAATTCGCGGATTAGGGATTTGTCCCACCAGCCTTTGCGCGCCTCGTCGTCAAGGATTGAGAAAGCTTTTTCCTGGGGAAGCGCGGCGCGGTAGGAACGGTTTGTGGTAAGTGCATCGTAAACGTCAACTATGGCCATGATGCGGGCGGTTAGAGGAATTTTCTCCCCGGAGAGATTATCCGGGTAACCGGAACCGTCAAGCTTTTCATGGTGATGGCGCACAACGCAAAGCGCGGAGCGGATAGAGTTGAGCGGCTTGCAGATTTTTTCGCCGCGGTCGGGATGGGTGCGGATGGTTGTAAATTCTTCGTCGGTGAGTTTGCCGGGTTTGTTAAGGATTGAATCTGGTATGGCGACTTTTCCGACGTCGTGCAGGATGCCGCCCTTGTAAAGCGCATTCTGTTCTTCCGCGGAAAGGCGCAGGTTGTGGCCGACGGCCAGCGCGAACTGGCTTACCCGCTCGGTGTGCCGCTGAGTATAGGCGTCCTTTGCTTCGATTGCGCGCGCAAGCGCGAATATGACGCCTTCGGCGGAATCCAGCTCGTCGTTTAGAAATTTTACTTTCAGCAGCGATCTTATCCTTGTGGTAAGCTCCACGGCCTTGTAGGGCTTATTGATAAAATCGTCGGCTCCGGCCTCTATGGATTCAAGCTTGTCCGGCGTTTCGGTGAAACCGGTAAGCATTATTACCGGGATAAACCGCGTCTGTTCGCTGGATTTTATCTCGCGGCATACCTCGGCCCCGGAAAGGCCGGGCATATAGTTATCAAGTATTACGAGGTCGGGGCTTGAGGCGGCAACCTTCTCGCGGGTTTCGTGTCCGTCGGATGCGGTGATGACTTTGTAGCCCTGGCCCTCCATTATCTGCCTTAGAATGCCAATGGCCTGGTGGTCGTCATCCGCTATTAGAATTGTAGGTGTTTTTTCAATGGCCATCGTATGAAAATTCTAGCATAGTGCCAGATGAATGTCAATGCGTCTTAGGCGGGAACAGGCAGGCGATTACGGCGCCGAAACCGATAAGGGTAATTATAGCCCGGATTAT
>MGVF01000103.1:0-1306 GCA_001800355.1 Elusimicrobia bacterium RIFOXYA2_FULL_50_26 | reverse complement strand
CCAGCCGAACACGGGGATAAGCCCCACAAAAGCTATCAGCGTAATGCCGATGGCCATTTCCAGGGTTATTGAAGCCGATGTGTGCGCAGCGATCTCCAGCAATTTCTTGCCGATAAGGCGGGCCACGGCCATATATCCCAGGAGCGCCGACGAGGCGACGATTATTACCTCGAGCGGTATAAGAAAAATACCGGCCACGGACATTGTAAGTATGACGGCCAGGGGAACTATCAGCAGCAGGCCACGGACACTCCAGGAAAGCGCCCTTACGGCATGGTTCTCCACCATATCCGATACCGTCTTAAGGGGCGCGGGGATAATGGCCGCGCATAAAAGGGCGATTATCAATACGCTGACGAAAGAGACGGCTTTCAATATCCAGCGGGCGCGCATATAGCGGTATCTGGTAAAAGATTGCGTTATGGATGTGCTGCCGGGGACGTTGACCTCTACGATGTTTCCGCCTACGCCGGCTTTCGGGTTTTTTTCTATTATACCGCCGACGGAAACAACGTTGCCGCCTATCACGGCCGACGGCCCCAGCTTAATGGAGCCGCCTACGGCGACGACATCGTCTTCAACCGTACCGTTGATAGTGATGGCGCCCGCAACGGTGGCCGCACCGCGCACTGTGCGGCCTTTTTCAATTGAAAGGTCCCTGCCGAATTTTATTATGTTTTTTTCTTTGGCCGCGTAAAGCCGCCCCTGCGCAACGAAGCAGCCCAGAATAAATAACGCCGGCAAAACGCGCGCAAGCCTGTATATGAGAGGTAATTTCATGGTTTATTTTTCCGCACCCCCCATATTTATTCGGTGATGTTACGCAGCGTGTCATTGCGAGGAGCCTTCGCGACGAAGCAATCTCGTCGTTTTGATACGAAACAGCAAGATTGCTTCGCTTCGCTCGCAATGACAGCAACTTTGGTATTTCTTGCGTAACATCAATTATTCATTTATTCAGCCGCCCCAACTTGTATTTAGACGTACTCGAGTACGCGCTCCTGCTGGTGTGATTTTTTTAGCTTTTCAAAGCGCAAACGCACTATCTCCTGCTTTGCGCGCAACGATTTTATCTGGCTTAAAATCCTGTTTCTTATTTCTTCTTCCGTATGCTCGGCATCCATCATCAGCTCGTCAATCCTTTCATTCCACTGCTCCAGCTGCGCCTCCATTTTTTCAAGAGAATCGCCTTGGTTTTTCATCTTCCCCCCCCATTATCGCACCCGCGCTTTGCGCGGGCTAGCTTTCGCTTCGCTCAAGCGGCTTCGGCGCGATTGGTAAACTGCGCGCCGAAGTGCTCTCAAAG
>MGVF01000102.1 GCA_001800355.1 Elusimicrobia bacterium RIFOXYA2_FULL_50_26 | reverse complement strand
TTTTATGCCCTCAAGGGCGCTGCCCTCGTACTCGTGAACAATCGTAACTGCGCCCGCACCAATTTTTTCTGCAAAAACCGGCAGCAGGCGCTTTGCCAGCACAAGGTTCTGCTGGCTGCCGTCTTTAAGCACGACTAAAGCATTAACGTATTGCGCCTGCGGCTGGAAAGCCAGCGCAACGTTTGCAGGAAGCGTCCAGGGCGTAGTGGTCCAGATAACCACCGAGGGCTCGCCCGCATCGGAAAGCGTTACCGGAGAATTTGTTACCGTAAATTTTACGTACACCGAGTGCGATATGTGTTCGGCATACTCCACCTCGGCGTCGGCCATGGCCGTCTCGCACGTGGGACACCAGTACACGGGCTTCTTCTGACGGAAAATGTAACCCTCGCGCGCAAGCGCGCCAAAAACCCGTATTATCGCGCTTTCATACTTCGGGTCCATCGTAAGATAAGGTTTGTGCCAGTCGGCCAGCACGCCCAGGCGTTTGAATTCGCTTCGCTGTATCTCGATAAAACGCGCGGCGAACGCGGCGGCCTGCTTTCTGAATTCGACGCGGTTAACGTGATGCTTGTCAACCTTCATCTCCTTCATGCACTGCTGCTCTATCGGCAGGCCATGGCAGTCCCAGCCAGGCGTATAGGGCGAGTCGCTGCCCGCCATGGAATTATGTTTTACAATTATGTCTTTTAGAATTTTATTGAGCGAGGTGCCGAGATGTATATGGCCGTTGGCATAAGGCGGCCCGTCGTGCAGGATAAATTTCTTCCCGCCGCTGTTTTTGGAACGCATTTTCGCGTAGAGATCCAGCTTTTCCCATTGCTGCAAAAACTGCGGCTCGCGCTGGGGCAGGTTCGCCTTCATCGGAAAATCGGTTTGCGGCAGGTTAACTGTCTTTGAATAATCTTTTTTTTCTTCGGACATGCGGTTATTCTCTTTCGGCAGGCTTGGTTATCCCGGAGGGAGCGAAAACGCCTTTTTCGGTTATGATGGCGCGTATCAGCCCGGCGGGCGTAACGTCGAACGCCGGGTGGCGCACCTCGCTTGTTTTCGGGGCGATGAATATTTTATTGACGCAAAGCACTTCCTTTGCGGAACGCTCTTCGATGACGATGCCGTCACCGTCGGGCGTATGAATGTCTATGGTGGATGTCGGCGCCGCAACGTAAAGAGGGATGCCGTGATGTTTTGCAAGTATGGAAAGCGAATATGTACCTATCTTATTGGCCGTATCGCCGTTTGCCGCTATGCGGTCTGCGCCTACTATGACGGCGTTTACGTTACAGGTTTTCATAAGGTAACCGGCCATGTTGTCCGTTATAAGTTTATACGGGATACGCTCCTTCATCAACTCCCAGGCGGTCAACCGCGCGCCCTGAAGGTACGGCCTTGTTTCGTCCACAAGCACGTACTTTATTTTACCCTGTTTAAAAGCGGAACGTATAACTCCAAGCGCGGTGCCGTAGCCCGCCGTCGCAAGCGCGCCCGCGTTACAATGCGTAATTACAACCGAATCCTTTTTAAGCAGCCTTGCGCCGTTGTCGCCTATGGCGCGGTTTATTATTATATCTTCATCGTATATTTTTTTCGATTCGGCAATCAGCGCGCGGCGCAACGCATCAACGCCGGAAAACTGCGCGTCCGCAACTGCACTCATGCGTTTGAGCGCCCAGGAAAGGTTCACCGCCGTGGGCCGGGAAGAGCCAAGAAACTGCGCCGCCCGGGAAAGCCATGCCTTCATTGCGGCAAGCGATTTAAAATCTTTCTCAATAGCGGCAATGGCCATCCCGAAAGCAGCCGCCACGCCGATAGCCGGCGCGCCGCGTACCGCCATATCCCGGATTGCCCGGTAGACGTCCTTCACTGTCCGGCAGCGCAAATACGTTACGCGGCCCGGCAGCAGCAACTGGTTTAAAATGTAGGCTGAATTATCTTTCCAGTAGAGGGTTTTTATCATGATAAAACCGCGCGATAAATCATGGAACGGTCTCAAGCACTTCTTCCAACGCTTCTTCGGTCCGGCCGCAAATCTCGATGGTCTTTTCCCTGCCGCGTTCGCCTTTGCGCAGGAACACCATTGCGTTCTTCACTTCAAAAAAATCGGCCAGGAAATCGCACAATTCCTCGTTTGCTTTTCCTTCCACTGCCGGAGCGGCAACTTTGACGCGCAAAATTGAACCGATCCGTCCTACCACTTCATTCTTCTTTGCATTAGGAATAACCCTTACTTTAATCATCATACCAGTTATTCCCTCCTTTGTCCGGACAATTGCCCGGCTTTCTCGAAAGCCTTTCGTACTGCCTGCTTGAAAACATCCGCGAATCTCTTCTTCTCAAGGAACATTACGGCGGCCTCGGTCGTCCCGCCCGGGGACGTTACTTTTTTCCGCAGGACATCAGGCCCGTCCTGCGTTTGAACAAGCATGGCGCCCGCGCCATATATCGTCTGGCGCGCAAGCAAAGCGGCCGTTGCGCGGTCAAGCCCTATTTCAACCGCCGCATTCTCAAGCGCTTCGGCGATGTAAAACACGTATGCGGGGCCGGAGCCCGACACCGCGGTTACGGCGTTTATCATTTTTTCTTCAAGGCGCACCACAAGCCCGGCTGCGGATAACGCCTTATGGGCAAGTTTAAGGTGGCCTGCGCGGGCATAACGCCCCGCCGATATTGCAATCGCGCCCTTGCCCAGGAGCGCCGGCGTGTTGGGCATGGAACGCACCACGGCTACATTTTTTGGAACAAATTTTTCTATGAACGCGGAAGTTATGCCGGCCGCGATGGAGACGATCAGCTTCGACGGGGTGAACGATGCCCCGGTTTCAGACAGCAACTTTTCGACGTCCTTCGGCTTAACCGCAAGAAATACTATATCGCTTTCCCCGACAAGCAGGCGATTGTCGGAAACAGTGCGGACGCCGTACTTTTTCTTCAAAAGCATAAGCCGCGGCACGCAAATATCGGCCGCAGCTATGTTGCCTGCCCTGGCCACGCCGCTTGAAATAAGCCCGCTTATCAATGCCTCGGCCATGTTGCCGGCGCCAAGAAAGCCGATTTTATTAATCTTATTGCCTGAAACAGCCATCTATATATTACCTTTCGCCGAATATCGCGGTGCCGACGCGCACCATGGTTGCGCCCTCTGCGATAGCTTGCTCAAAATCGCCGGACATACCCATGGAAAGCGTACCCAGATTGTGGCGCGCGCGCAACGCCTGAAACACTTCATTCGCGATGCGGAAAAACGGGCGCGCGGATTTTGTATCATCAAAATACGGCGCCATGGCCATAAGACCGGATACGCGAATGTTTGTAAAAGAACCCGTGGCCGTTATAAATTCCGCGGCATCCGCCGGGGCCACTCCGAATTTTGTATCCTCGCCCGAAACTTTCAGCTCTACGAAGCATTCCTGGATTTTATTCATCCCGGCCGCCTGCGCGTTAAGCTCCCGCGCAAGGCGAATGCTGTCAAGAGACTGTATCACGTCAAAAAGCTCAACTGCTTTTTTTGCCTTGTTCGTCTGCAAATGCCCTATAAAATGCCGGCGCACGCCGCCGAGAGATCCGGCAAGTTCCGCGAACTTTAACTGAGCCTCCTGCACTTTGCTCTCGCCGATATCGGTGATACCGGCAAGTATCGCTTCCCGTACCATGCAAGCGTTAATTGTTTTTGTTACGGCCACCAACGTTATTTCAGCCGGTTGCCGCCCCGTAGATGTGCAGGAATCCGCAATTTTTTTTCGTATGTTTTCAATGTTTTTTTGTATCACGGCGTAACCTGAATATTATTGTATTATAGCATATTTTTTGAAAAAAACGAAATCCCCGGACCGCCATGAAACCATGACAATCCAGGGATTTGTTTGTTAAACCGTATTAGCTCCCCCTCGGGGAGCGGTAGCACAACGTTCACGCCTTAACCCTCGCCCCATCGGGGAGACAATGTCCGTTTATCCCTTAACCCTCGCCCCATCGGGGAGAGGGCAGGGTGAGGGGGGACTTTATAAATACCGCTATCAATACTCCGGCGGCATGTTAGGCATGGCCGGCATAGCCTGCTTCTTCTCCGGGATGTCCGTTACCAGCACTTCGGTGGTAAGCAGCAATCCCGCTATGGAAGCGGCGTTCTGCAGAGCCGAACGCGTTACCTTCGTCGGATCCACAATGCCTTCTTTTATCATGTCAACATACTGCGAGGTTTCGGCATCGAATCCGAAATTGACGTCTTTGTTGTTACGCACTTTTTCCACCACGATAGAACCTTCCACGCCTGCATTGCCCGCGATCTGGCGGATGGGTTCCTCGAGGGCGCGCCTGACAATGTTTATGCCAGTCTGCTCGTCGGCATCAGCGCCTTTCACCTTGTCCAACGCTACCTGAGCGCGAAGAATCGCTACGCCGCCGCCGGGAACAACTCCCTCTTCCACACCGGCACGGGTGGCGTGCATGGCATCTTCAACCTTGAACTTTTTAGCTTTCATCTCGGTTTCAGTCGCCGCTCCGACATTTATCACGGCAAC
Source organism: Elusimicrobia bacterium RIFOXYA2_FULL_50_26 (assembly GCA_001800355.1). Classification (GTDB taxonomy): domain Bacteria; phylum Elusimicrobiota; class Endomicrobiia; order Endomicrobiales; family XYA2-FULL-47-53; genus XYB2-FULL-50-12. The sequence goes on along the minus strand of MGVF01000102.1, from coordinate 3,098 downwards.
GCCGCCGACCAGTTTCGCAAGGCGTTCCTGAAGTTTTTCCTTGTCGTAGTCTGACTTGGTTTCTTCGATCTGTTTGCGGATCTGGGCTATGCGCTTCTGTATTTCACTCTTGTCGCCTTCACCGGAAACGATCGTGGTGTTTTCCTTGTCCATGACTACGCGTTTTGCGCGGCCAAGAAGGTCAAGGGTGGCCTTGTCCAGTTTCATGCCTGTCTCTTCTGAAATGACGGTACCGCCGGTAAGAACCGCGATATCCTGAAGCATTTCCTTACGCCTGTCTCCGAAGCCGGGCGCCTTTACCGCGGCAGCTTTCAACGTGCCGCGAAGCCGGTTGACAACAAGCGTTGCAAGCGCTTCGCCCTCAACGTCCTCGGCTACGAGAACGAACGGTTTGCCGGTCTGGACTATTTTTTCAAGAAGCGGAAGCATATCCTGCATGGCGGATATTTTTTTGTCCGTGATTATAATATAGGCGTCTTCCATCACGGCCTGCATACGCTCCGAATCCGTGACGAAATACGGGGAGATGTAGCCGCGGTCAAACTGCATTCCTTCCACCACGTCGAGCGTGGTTTCGGCGGACTTGCCTTCTTCAACGGTTATAACGCCGTCTTTGCCGACCTTCTCCATGGCATCGGCAATAAGGTTACCGATTTCCTTGTCATTGGCGGAAATGGATGCGATCTGGGCTATCTCTTCCTTGCCGTTCACATTCCTGGATATTTTTTTGATTTCCGCTACGACTATCTCTACCGCCTTGTCAATGCCGCGTTTTATATGCATTGCATTGGCTCCGGCGGTGATGTTTTTCAAGCCCTCGGTGATGATGGCCTGGGCAAGCACGGAAGCGGTTGTTGTACCGTCGCCGGCTACGTCGTTTGTCTTGGACGCGACTTCTTTTACAAGCTGCGCGCCCATGTTTTCAAACGGGTCTTCCAGTTCGATCTCCTTGGCGATTGTTACGCCGTCGTTGGTAACGACGGGAGAACCGAATTTTTTATCAAGAACAACGTAACGTCCTTTGGGGCCGAGCGTTACTTTTACCGCGTTTGCAAGTTTGTCAACACCGGCCTTAACGGCCTGGTGCGCTTCATTGGTATACAAAAGTTGTTTTGCCATGTGTAGTCACCTCCTGATTATTCAATAATTCCCAGAACATCTTCTTCGCGCAGGATAAGATATTCCACGTCGTCAATTTTAACTTCCGTCCCCGAGTACTTCCCGTAAAGCACCTTGTCTCCCACTTTCACTTCGAGAGCGATGACTTTACCGTCATCGGACACTTTGCCTTTGCCGACCGCAACGATTTCACCTTCCTGCGGTTTTTCCTTTGCGGTATCCGGGATGATGATCCCGCTTTTCTTCACTTCCTTCTGCTCGAGCGGTTTGACGAGCACTCTGTCTGCCAGCGGCTTCATTTTCATAACGCTCACCTCCTGTTTTGATTTATTCCTGGTGCCAAAATAAAATTAGCACTCGCTTCCTGCAAGTGCTAATTATAACAAATAAAAAAAATCCTTGTCAAGTTTTTTTAATTTTGCCGCTTTAGAACTTCAAGTCCGTATCAGCACGAACCATCGTTATTGTGCACGCAGGGCCGCGGGGGGAGCAGGCGCTGCAGTGTCGGAAGGTGTGCCTGAAAGAGTGGAACCGATAACTTCATTTCCCGTAATAAATGTACCCGCTACGGGAGGATATGCCCCGCCGCGTCCGATCATTGCCGGAGATCCCGGCTGAAGCCTGTAATCCAGAGGGTCGGTTCCTCCGGGATTTACAAAAAGCGGATTTGATATTATTGAATTAATGTCGAGGTTCGTGGCAACTCGCCACTCAGCGAGATTGTTATATACCGCAGCCCCTGCATCGGATGTATTCAAATCCCAGTGTCCTCCCCCGAAATAAACATTGTAATCAGCATAAGAAGGCATTTGTTCCGGGATTATGTTGTAATATGTAACCAGGCCATGATTATCGTCTGAAGCGTTATAAATTATATTGTTAAATATCTCGGAATTTCTATGAGGATAATAGCCGGGTTTGCCGAGTATTGCAAGCGTTCCGGATATGGAACTATTATAAACAGTATTATTATAAAATCTTATATTATATAAAAGCGGTGTCGCAGGATCTGTTGAATTAAGAGCTACTCCACAGTCTCTGATGATGTTTTGATATATTATTACATCGGTATCCGATACACTGTCCTGATGAATGGCGTTAATAGCCCAACCACTGCAATTCCATATGTGGTTGTTGTATATATAGACATAATCTGGCCTATCTTTCATCTGAACGCCATTTCGAAGATTGTACATGTCATTGTTATATACATATATATGATCGTAATCGAATATCCACATGGCGCCGGTATTTACAGGCGATTCAACAGGATTGGATGCCCCGGCCATATCATGCAACCTGTTATTGTATATATAAACATACCTGCTGTTTAAAACGGAAATGAGTACGCCGTTAGTATGGTCCATGTGGGGGGTAACGCCGCCAATGTCGCAATTTCTGACAACGCAATTGTTACACATATCAAAGTTAACTATCGAAGACGCGCCGTAGCCGGTTTCCTTGTCCCTTATCAATGTAAATCCATCCCAAACAATATAATCCCGGTTATATCCGCCGATTGAAGGTTCTGATCCAGATATGTCTGTTCCGGACGATTCATGAATTACAGCGGTTTCGCCGGGATAACCCATGAAGATTATTGGATTGCCGGCAGTCCCGGAATTTGCCGGATTCATGGCAGGAACGCCGAATCCGGGCCCATTGCCGGGATCGTAATCCCCTCCCCGGAAATAGACCGTATCGCCGGCAACCGCGTACGCCATAGCCGCCTGCCAGGAGCACGGCGTCGCGATATTCGCTGCATCGGCCCAGGAAGCATTGCCCAAAGGCGAAACATGGTATATTCCGGCAAATATTTCCGCCGATAAAAAAATAATCAACGAACATAACGCGGTTAATATCTTTATCATGGTAAATAGAGGACGCACTACACCAGCTGAAAAAGGAACTGCGTAACACCCAAATTCCTGTCAGTCTATCAGTTTAAGTCCGGAAGGGCTGGCCGGTGGTTCGGAATC
>MGVF01000101.1 GCA_001800355.1 Elusimicrobia bacterium RIFOXYA2_FULL_50_26 | reverse complement strand
CAGTTTCCTATGCTCGGTGTAATCGGAATCAAATATCACTGGCAGGCTGACGGGATAGTCTGCTTCATGTCCGCGAAGCCCGAAAAAGCGGCATTCCGCCGGGAACTCTTTGCGTATAATATTTGCCGCTTTTTCAAGTATGGCGCAATGCGCGTTTATAGCGGTTTTCCGGCTGCCTGGAAACAGCCCTATGACGGCGGTGTCTCCGGCCTCATGCGGCAGAGGCTCAGGGACTATGTCAATAAGAGGATGGCCGACAAATACGGCATCAACGCCGGCTTGCCGGTACAGTTTTTCTTCGAACGGCAGGATAACCAGCATTTTTTTGACGCAACGCGCGAGCCGTTTTATGCGGCCCGGGCGGGTTGCCCATACCTGCGGGCTGATATAATAATAAACCGGTATGCCGCGTCGTTTGGCTTCTTCGGCTACGTGTATGTTAAACCCGTAATAATCTACCAGCACTACCTTGTCAGGCCGCTGCCGGTCCCACGCATTTATTATTGAATCTTTGAAGATCTGCTTAAGCTTCAAGTATTGCTGTGCGGCTGCCGCAAATCCGAAAGCGTTTATGTCAACAAGATTTTCGGAAAAGCTGTCGGCTGAGGCCATGAGATGTTTGCCCCCCAACGCCGTTATTCGAGCGTCGGCATTGAGCTGCTTTATCGAACGCGCCAGCGCCGCCGCATGAAGATCCCCCGAATGATCGCCGGCAACCATACATATTTTAATCATTTGTGCTACACAGCGTGTCATTGCGAGGAGCCTTCGCGACGAAGCAATCTCGTCGTTTTGATACGAAACAGCAAGATTGCTTCGCTTCGCTCGCAATGACGGCAACTTTGGTATTTCTTGCGTAACATCAGTTAATCACATTTTTTACCGGGCATTTATGTTTTTCAGCACTTCGAGAGCCAGTTCCAGGGCGTCCCTGCCGTGTTCTCCGGAGACGAGGGGCTTTTTGCCGCCCGAGACGCATGCAATGAAGTGGTCAAGTTCACGGTAGAGAGGTTCCTCGTTCTTCAGCCTGGGGCGCACTATCTCTATATCCGTCAGGCTTCTTACAACTTCCTGCTTTTTGCGGTATACCTTGAGTTGTTTTCCCGCATAATCCACCGATATATAACTGTCCGGCTGGAATATTCGTATACGTCGGTACTTCTCCATTGATACGCGGCTGGCCGAAAGGTCGGCAACGCAGCCGCCGGCGAATTTCAGCCGTACCTTTACGATGTCTTCATGATCTGAAAGCACTTTTGTGCCGTAGGCCTCGAGCGCGACGATCTTGTCCTTGACAAGCGAAGTTACTATGTCAAGGTCGTGGATCATAAGATCGAGAATGACGCCTATGTGGCTTGTGCGCGGGTCATACGGGCCCAGGCGGTTAACCTCTACGAATTTAGGATTGTTTATAAACGGTATCGCGGCCGTAATCGCCGGGTTAAAGCGTTCTATATGCCCCACCTGGAGAATAAGATTTTTCTCCATTGCCAGCGATATTAATTCTTCCGCTTCGTCGACGGTGGATGTAAACGGTTTTTCAACAAGCAGGTGGATGCCGCGCAATAAAAGCGCTTTGGCTATCTGGTAGTGGAACGGCGTAGGCACGGCGATGACGGCGGCGTTGAGCGATGACGGCAGTTCATCTATGGATGAAAGCGCCGTCGTGGAATATGCGCGCGCGATTTTTTCGCCGCGTTTGGCATCGGTGTCTACGATGGCCGCAAGTTCCGCCGACGGGTGCGCCGCAAGAATGCGCGCGTGGTGTTGTCCCAGCGAGCCTACGCCTATGACTGCTACGGAGAGTTTATTCATTTTTTAAATTTGCGGATTACCCTGACGATGAGTTCCAGGTTTTCCGTGCTGAGAGCCGGGTGTACGGGTATGGAAATGACTTCCCGTGCGGCGCGTTCCGCCTCCGGGCAAAGCCCTTTCTTATAGCCAAGCACCCGGTACGATGGTTGAAGATACATGACGCTGGGATAATGTATGCCGCTACCTATGCCGTTTTTCGCAAGATACCCGGCAAAGGCTGCGCGCTTTCCATGCCTTACTCTCAACGTGTACTGGTGAAACACGGGCGAAGTGCTTTGCTTGATTGCGGGCGTTTCCAGGAAAGAGAGGTCTTGCAGGTTGCAATTTAGAAATTTTGCGTTGTTGCGCCTGGCAGTGTTCCAGTCGTTAAGGTGTTTAAGCTGTACAAGCCCGATGCCCGCAGCCAGGTTGGTCATCCTGTAGTTATATCCAAGCATACCGAAAGTTGAATGATCTTTCCTGCCGTGGTTTATAATGCAGCGCGCCTGCTTTTCCACCGACGGGTTGCCGCAAAGGACCATGCCGCCTTCGCCGGTTGTCATATTTTTAGTCGCATAGAATGAAAAAGCGCCGGCACGGCCGAAGGTGCCTACGGCCTTGCCCTTATATAGCGCGCCGTGCGCCTGGGCGCAGTCTTCCAGCAGTATGAAACCGTACTTATTTTTCAAATACATGAACGCATCCATGTCGCAGGGCGTGCCGTAAAGGTGTACCAGCAATACCGCCCGGATGCGTTTATTTTTTTTAAGAGCCGCTTCGGTTTTTTCCGGCGAGAGGTTGAAATTTTCGGGATCAATGTCCGCGAACACCGGCCGTGCGCCGCAATATAGTATGCTGTTGGCCGTGGCTATAAATGACAGCGGCGTGGTCAGCACTTCGTCGCCCGGTTTTACGCCGGCGGCAAGCATGGCCGCGTGCAGCGCGGTGGTGCCGTTTGATGTTGCCACGGCATATTTTGATTTCCATAATCCCGCGCACTCATTTTCAAACTGCGTAACGTATGCTCCGCTTGCGATCATGCCGGAGTCTATGATCTGCGAAATGATTTCTTTTTCCTGCGAACCTAAGATCGGAGAAACCAGTGGTATCATATGGTGTCCTTGATTGCAATAACAGTGATGCCGTTATCGTCAGCTTTTTTCAGCGCTTCGTCCTTGTCGAGAAACAAGGTTGAACCTGCGTCAATTGCCAGCGCCCGCGCTTTCGTTTCGATAAGCGTGTCTATGGTGCGGATACCCACGACAGGTATGTCGAAGCGCCAGTCCTGCCCGGGTTTTGCCACCTTTACTACTATAAAGTCTTTCCCGGCAAGCGTTGCGGCGCGCCGGATGCATTCGTCGGTGCCTTCCATTGACTCAACCGCTACGACCGCGCGGTCCTTGACGACAACCGACTGGCCTATATCAAGGCCTGCTATCTCTTTTGCTATATTATGGCCGAACTTTATATCCGCTTTTTCTTCACCGGATAGTTTCGGCCCTGCCAGAATGCCGGGTTTCGGCAGCAGGCGCTCAAGGTAAGTGTGCGAGGCAAGCAGTTCTATTCCTTCCTTCTTCAGTTCCTGCGCCACAGCTCCGAGGATGGAATCCGTTTTCTTGTTTACAAGCGAACCGAGAAGTTTTACGGCGCGCCAGTCAAGCGCCAGATTTGAAAATAACTTTGAATGCTTAACCTGTCCCGCCATTATCGCTACGTCGGCGTGCGCTTCGTGAAGAAAATCAATTATCTTTTGCAGTTTTCCCAATGGTATCATGCGGAAACTGTCGCCGTATTTTTCCAGGGAGGGGTCAGTTTCACCTTCGAGGCCGACTATGGCAACTCTATCGCCCTGCCTGCGAATTTCTTCCGCCACAAGAAAAGGAAAGCGCCCGTTTCCCGCAATAAGGCCGATAGTTTTCATGTTATTCTTCAGCGGCTTCCTTGCGCGCCGGCCGGCAGACGCCGCGTTTGGAGTTATGAATGAATTCTATCATTTCACGGACTTCTTTGCCCGGCCCGGTTGCTTCAAGCTGGTCGAGAGCTTCGTCCTGGGGCAAGCCGGAAGTAAATAATATGCGGTATGCCGATTTTATCTCTTCTATTACGTTCGGAGCAAAACCTTTTCTTTTCAGTCCCACAAGGTTGAGGCCGAACAGTTTCGCCCTGTCTCCCTGCGCCTGCGCAAACGGCATGATGTCGAGCGTAACCATGGTGCCGCCGCCAACCATGGCAAGTTTACCCACACGGGTGAACTGGTGCACCGCGGCAAGCCCGCCCAGGACCGCGTTATCGCCGATCTCGGCATGGCCGCCTATGGCCGTGGAATTAACTATTATCACGTTATTGCCGATAATGCAATCGTGCGCCACGTGGGCGAACGCCATTATCAGGCAATCATTTCCTATAATTGTCCTGCCGCTGGCTTCCGTGCCGCGGTTTAACTGGGCAAATTCGCGCACCGTGGTGCCGGCGCCCAAAATAAGTTTCGTGCGTTCCCCTTTGTACTTCAAATCCTGGGGCGGTGTTCCGACGGCTGCATGGCCGTGAATGCGGCAGTTTTCGCCGATCTCGGTAAATTCTACCAGCGCATGCGGCCCCACCGTGCATCCTTTCGCTATTACAGTGCCGTCGCCGATAACGGCGTACGGGCCTATCTCAACGTCGTCAGCAATATGAGCGCTTTTATGTATTATGGCGGTTGAATGTATCATGTTTACGCTCCCACTACCGCGAACATAAAATCCGCTTCCGTAACGAGCGTGCCGTTGACAAACGCCTCTCCCCGCGCCGTGCCGCCGCGTTCACGGGCGCGCAGCACCTCGACGCGCAGTTCCAGGACGTCTCCGGGCATGACCGGTTTTCTGAATTTTACGTTGTCAATAGTCATGAAATACGCCAGCTTGCCCGCAAGGTCCGGACGCGATAGCAGCATTACGCACGACGTTTGAGCCATGGCTTCTATTATCAGAACACCAGGCATTACGGGTTGCCCCGGAAAATGTCCCTGGAAAAAATTTTCATTTCCACTGACGCATTTATAGCCGGTTGCTTTAAGATCAGTATCTCCCAGCACTACGCGGTCTATCATAAGGAAGGGATAACGGTGCGGTATTATTTTTTTTATTTCGTTGATATCAAGCATCTTTCCCGGCGTATACGTCGGCGTTTCCATGGGTGCTCCTCCTATTGGGCTATGGCTACTTTTAATAATTCTTTTGCAAAGTTGATGTTGTGTACGTGCCCCGGTTTCTCGGTGATTATGTGAGCTTTCAACGGTTTGCCAAGCAGATACAGGTCGCCGATAATATCGAGCATCTTGTGCCTTACAAATTCATCAGCAAAGCGCAGGGTTTTTCCCGGGTTGTGAATGCCGTTTAACCCTATTACTATTGCGTTTGAGAAATCGCCTCCTTTGGCCAATCCCTTGTTTTTAAGCGCCTCTATTTCAAAATCGAAGCAGAACGTGCGCGCCGGGGCGATTTCCGCGGCAAATGATTCGGACGACAATACAAACGATGCCTGCTGGTGCGCAAGCGCGGGGTGTTTGTAGCCAATTGTGCAGTCAATAGAAAAATTATCGGCGGGCTGCGCCGTTATCTTTGTGCCGCCCGACTCGTATACCACGGGTTGCTGCAGGCGATAGCATGTGCGCGGGGCGTTTTGCTGCCTGATGCCCGCTTTCAGGAATAATTCCACGAACGGTTTGGCGCTGCCGTCTAACACCGGCGGTTCGTTGTTGGTAAGATGCACTTCAAGATTGTCAATGCCAAGCCCTGCGCAGGCGGCCAGCATGTGTTCTACCGTATGGACCCGTGCCGAG
>MGVF01000100.1 GCA_001800355.1 Elusimicrobia bacterium RIFOXYA2_FULL_50_26 | reverse complement strand
ATGAAAATTTCACTCATTGCCGCGCTTTTTTTTCTGGGGCTGGGCGGGTGGCTTTTGCATCTCCGGATTCACCCTCTCGACGAGCCTGCCGATTATCTGCCGTTCATTTCAGGCGTAATAAGCGTTATAGCTTTGCCCGTCATGTTTTCACGCCGCGGCAGCGTAGGCTACGCGTACGTCATAAACGGGATGCTTGCCATAATAGGAATTATAACGATGTCGCATTTTTCACTGGCTCACCTTGCCGCTAACGCATCATTTTCGAACATTATTTTAAAAAGCACATTTCCTTACAGCGTCATTTTGCTTGGTAAGTTCATGGTGGGAAAATGTATTTTCGATCTTGAGTTTTTCCCGATGGAAGAGGGTGCCGCGCGCGCCGGCAGATTCCTGCGTTATCCTAACATGGGCTGGTGGTTTGTACACCTGGCCGCCATGACGGCCGTTTACGCCGCGGGAAATATTTTATGGAGGTAAATATGCGCCATTTTATGATGTTCAAGCCGGGATGGTGGATACTGCATGTAATAATGATTGCATTTATGTTCTGGCTTGGCCACACCGCAGGATTCTAAAAAAGCATTGATATTCAGCCAGTGGACAGTTACACTTGTATGACGTTGCCGGCTATCCTGTAAAAGGTTGAATACAATGAACTCTAAACGCGACGCAAGCCGGGGATTGGATGTTGTAAGCACGGAGATTTACCAGGTAATTGCCAATGAATCTCCGAACATGATTTTCATCAACCAGGGCGGCAAGATAGTATATGTAAACAAGAAATGTGAAGATATAATGGAATACACCCGGCGCGAGTTTTGTTCCGCCGGGTTTGATTTTTTATCACTCGTATCTCCCGAGTCAAGAGAATTTGTTTCGGATGCGTTCCACAAGCATCTGAACGGTTCGGAGGTTCCGCCTTACGAGTACTCGCTGGTTGCAAAATCGGGCAAAAAACTGGACGTAATAATCACTACAAGGCTTATTGATTACCGCGGCAGCCCGGCCATCCTCGGTATCGTAACGGAAATAACGCAACTCAAGCGCATAGAAAATCTGCTGCGCGATTCGCAACAACAATACCGTCTTACCATAGATTCGCTTGCCGATCTTATTTACGTCATAGATAATGAATACCGTATAGTCCTTGTAAATGAAAGTTGCCGGCACCTTCATTCCAAATACGGAAAAGAGCTGGATGTTATCGGCAAGCGGGCGTACAGCGTTTGCCCGTTTTGGACGAAGAAAAGCAAGGCTGAATACGAGAAAGTTTTCGCCGGCGGCGGGGTTAGCATAACGGAAGAATCCGTCATGGTGCGCGGCGAGAAAATTTTCCTGCACCTTCGCAAGATACCTGTTTATGAAAACGGCACGGTTAAAAAAATCGTTACAGTGGCAAGGGATATAACGCAAACCAGGAATACGGAAACCGCTTTAAAGGAATTGAACCGCAAGCTTGCCATCCGAAACCGCAGGCTGAAAACGTTGACGCTGACGGATTCGCACACTGGCCTTTATAACCACCGGTTCCTGGCCGACGTGCTTGTTGCGCAGTTTGCCTACGCCAAGAGGGAAAGCAGGCCGTTTTCGGTATTGATGCTGGACATAGATTATTTCAAAAGTATCAATGATGTCTACGGCCACCAGTTTGGCGATATCGTGCTAAAGCAGTTTGCCGATATTTTGAAAAAGATCGTTCGCCGGACAAGCGTGCTGATTCGTTACGGGGGCGAAGAGTTTGTAATCGTTTTACCGGACACAAACCGCGCGGAGGCGCTGCAGGCCGCGCATCGCCTGCTGGAAGAAGTCAGCATACACACTTTCGGCCGCGACAACAACAGGATAAAGCTGAAAATAAGCGTTGCAGCCGCAGCTTACCCGGAAGACCACGCTGTAAAGGAAAGCGACATTTTAGAGCTTGCCGACCAGGCGCTTAGCAAGGCAAAGGAACTTGGCGGCAACCGCGTGTATTCCACGCTTGATTTGCATACGCCCGTCGGAGCGCTGCACCGGAGCAAAAACGATCATCCCGAGATAAAGTACCTCAAGGAGAAAATGGAGCGGCTCAATAAGCGCGCCAACCAGAGCCTTATAGAGGCGATCTCCGCGTTTGCGAAAACCATAGAGCTGAAAGACCATTACACGGGCGAGCACGTGGAGCGCACGGTACATTTTGCAACCGAGATAGCCATGGAAATAGGCCTTTCCAGGGAAGAGGTGCATTCCATACGCCAGGCGGCCATACTTCACGACCTGGGCAAGGTGGGCATCAGCGAAAAAATCCTGCGCAAGCCTGCCAAATTGACACCGAGGGAGTTCAAGGAAATAAAAGAACACCCGTTGATAGGCGCCGATATTATACGCCCGATTCACATGCTTCACGATATACTGCCGTTTATACTTTATCATCACGAGCGTTGGGACGGCAAGGGCTATCCCATGGGCTTGAAAGGCGAGGAGATACCCATCGGCGCCAGGATTATATCCATAGCCGACACGTGGCAGGCATTAATTTCAAATCGGCCATACCGCAAGGCATTCGGCAGGAAAGAAGCGCTTGGAATAATGAAAGAATGCTGTGGCACGCAATTCGACCCCGATATTGCAAGCGCATTCTTCAAGGTGCTGGAACGGGAAATATGAAAACGGTTGAAGTAAGCGTTGCGGAATCAATTATTGTAGGTTTATTCCTGTTATTGATGGTGCCGATTTCGTTGTCATTCCTGGGGTGGTGGTTTTTTGCCGTTATCTATCTTTTTAAATTGTTTTCATTCAGGGCTGCCGCGCTGCCGACAAGCGCCATTGCCGGTTTTGGGGTGGGGGTCATACTTTGCATTTTCTACCTTCGAAGCTGGATACGCAGGTTTTATACGGTAGATACAAAGTTTGCGGCTTTGGTTTTTCTTTTCTGGTCATTCATGGCTATAATTTTTTTCAAAGGCCTGCCCGTCGGTAATATTCTGCTGGGCATGGTTGCCGGCCTGTATACCGGCCGCAAATTGTTTCACGAATCCGTCCCCAAAGAAGAGCTGGCAAGCCGCATGGTTCCCGTGGCGCGTTTCACCGCCCTCGTAACGGCTTTCGCCACGCTTTTAGTCTCAGCCCTTTCCGCCCGCACCGCCCGTCTGAGCGTAAAATCGCTTCTCATATCACTCCTGCTCGCCGCCCTGGCTTTCGTCCTTCAATATTTCCTGACATCCTTCGCCGCAAATAGGAAATAAGGTTATTTCTGGGCGGCAAAAGAGGCGCAGGGGGATGATGGCTGTGCCGATGCCGCGGTTTACGTAGAGCTTGCCGTCGTATAATCCGGAAACAAATTTTCTTTTTGCCTTGAATGTGGGGTTGGTGTAAATGGCGCCGGCGAAAGGCACGATAAGCTGGCCGCCGTGCGTGTGGCCGCAAAGCACCAGCGAGAAGTATCGCGTATTTATTTTCTCGACGATATTTGGCGCGTGGGCAAGCAGTATTTTTGTGGCGTCCGGCGGCACGTTTTCCATGGCCGCGAAATAATCGTCCAGCATAAGAAAGTTATCGTCCAGACCCACTACGTACAACGGGGCTGGTGCGCCGTCTATGTTTATAATTGCCGCCTGGTTAACAAGCACGTATACGCCGTTGCGCCGCAAGCTGTCTACAAGCAACCGTGTATCAATGACTTTTGAGCCGTACGGATGATCGTTATTCCCCAGCGCTGTTATTACAATTTTATGCCGTGCAAGCCTGCCAAGCAACTGCGCGCACGTATCAATGCCCCCGTTGTCGGAAATAAGATCGCCCGTAACCAGAATAATGTCGGGATTTAACCGCAGAAGCGTGGCTTCAAGCTTTTGCGCGCGCCGGCTGTCTCCGCTAAAATGAAAATCCGACACCTGTGCAACGCGCGCATTATGTAACACGTTTGCCAGGGCGGGGTTGCCGACAGCCTGTAAACTAACCTCAATGGAAGTTGTCTCAGTCCATAAAAAATAAGCGGATTCAAGTAATAATAAAATTACCAAAAATATTTTCACCGCGGGGACTCCAGCCGCAGCGCGTCAACGTATGCTATCCTGCCGGGGTCTATGATCCTCAGGTGAATTATTTTTTTTGGCGACTCCAGCGCGATTTTGTTTTGTAATTCGCCGGATTTGAATACCACGGTGAACCTGCCGGGGCCGATGGTTTTGGTTGCGATAAAGCGGCTGCTGACCGGGTGGAAATTTTGAGTATCGAAATAATCGCCGATACGAAACTCCATGCGCAGCGCCCCCGGCCCGGGATTGTAAACATCCAGGCACAAGCGCCCGTACGCCTGCCAGCGGCGCGGGAAATGCACGCTGACAAGCTCGGTCCACCTTTGCGCCCGCCACTCAATTTTAAGGCAGTGCCGCCCGTGCGTTACATGCCGGGCGGATAATTCCATGGCAACACGGTGCGTTTCATGCCCGCGCACAAACCACGCGTTCAGGTCTTCCTGCGTTTCGAAATCGTTGAGGATCAATACGGGCGGTATATGGCGGGGCGTTGCGTCAACAAGCCGGATTGTGCATCTGGCCGGATCATGATTAAATAACGGGGCGGGATTGCGCCAAAGTATCGCGCGGGTAACAAACAGGTATCCCCCGAAAACAACTACAAAAGAAAAAAGAATAATCGTCCCCCCGCGCTTACTCATAACTCAATTATACCAAAAAATAAGCGTGTCTCTTTAGCGTTTTGAAGTTGTCGTCGTCATTGCGAGCCCAAAGGGCGCGGCAATCTCGCTTTTCATCAGAAGCAACGCCGGGATTGCTTCGCTATGCTCGCAATGACCGAATAAGCGTTATTCTACTTGCAGCCCCGTGGGTGCGGCGGGGTTTACGGGAGGGGAAGCGTAGGCGCCCTGGTCCGAACACGGGCTGTCCGGCGTCAGGGCGAAATTGCGCGATGCGATGTCAACAAACCGGGGGTCTTCATTTAGCGAACCGCTGTCATAACCCAGCGCCTGCCATGCGGCAAATGAGTACTGCGCTCCTAAAACCCCGTACGTCCCGCCGTTTGCGGAAAATAAATTAAACTGTACAGGCGTTAGCGGGTTATAATAGCAGTTATCATTAAAATGCAATTGGCCGGTTGTTTTCGCATACAGGGCGTCTGATTTATACGTGCCTATCACCACCGTTCCCCTCTCGTTGCTGCCCGTGCTTCTTAACTCGTAGATAATATTTTTTCGGAAGGTGATATTCTCGGGGTCGGAAAAATCGTCGTTTGCCCATTCGTCGGTGGGCTGGATTAAAAACGGTGAATTGCCCTCGTTGTAGAGGGTATTATACTCAAAAAGCTGGTTAGTCTGGTGCGTCGGGCCGCCCCAATCCTGGCTGATTATCCCGGAGCCGTCGTAAACAATATTGTTATGAATATGCGAGTTCTGCGTGCCTGTGCCTATTGAAAAATGTTTGCACTGCCTGAAAACGTTATTATAAACTCTGAAATAACCCTGCGGATCCGTCTGCGCATGTTTATATTTTAAGCCGCCGCCCGAGAACGATGCAGTTAAAGAAGGGCTTTGATAAAACAGGTTATCGTGAACCGACACGTTTGCGCCCGAGAAGAAAACCATGTTCGCACTGTTTTGCGTG
>MGVF01000099.1 GCA_001800355.1 Elusimicrobia bacterium RIFOXYA2_FULL_50_26 | reverse complement strand
GAAGGCCCCGCAATACGCATCCAGGCCGAGTAGAAAACTTTTCCAAAAGCTGATCCATGGGTATAATTAAAATAGCCACCGTATTTATCCAAATCATAGGTAATGCGAATTGATTTATTTCCACTATGCGCCTGAAGATTATCATAATGCGGAGCATCAAAAGTTGTTGCGGCCATGTGATAACTCCAGTTTGGCGGAGGCGAAAATTCAGCAGCGACGTTGCCCAGCTCAATATTGTCACCCAACCACTGTATATCACCTGTTCTCACGGCACTGTTTGATCCATAGCCTGAACCCGAGATTGATATAAGATTTCCATTATTAGGAGCGCCGGAAAGTGAATCAATTGTTACAGCCAGCGCATTTTTTTCAAAACCAATCACAAATAGAATTGAAAAAAAGGACATAGCAGTTGGTACGTTAATGGCGATTTTTATATGCATAGAACTTTGGGGACGTCCTTAGGTAATACGGTATTCGTTTTTTTTCTGACAAATTTCCGTCCATTTCACCTGGACGTAAAATTATTATCACAATTATGCCGCCCATTGTCAATACCTTAATACCTAAGGACGTCCCCTAAAACTTGTGTTACTTCTTCGGCGGTTATGTTTTCAAGGCATTCGGGTTTGGTTTTCAGGCAGCGGACTATTTTGCCGGTGTGGACGTTTATGCAGGGGCTGCAATCTATGTTTTTGTAGAGGATGGTGTGGTTTTCGCCTACGGGGGCGTAGAGGACCGGGGTTTCGGGGCCGAAGAATGAGATGGTGCGTGCCCCCACGGCGGCGGCAAGGTGAAGAGGGCCTGAGTCGTTTGAGATCATTAACGTAACACGTTCCATCAGCGCGGCCAGCATTCCAAGCGAAAGTCTGCCTGAAAAATCCAGCGCCGCGTTTGCAGGGAGCGCACGATGAATCGTTCCGACGTAAGCAGATTCCGACGCATGGCCTATAAGGATTATCTTTCCTTTAAAGTTTTTTGAGAGTTTTTCGATCAGAGAAATAAAATGATGCGCCGGCCAGCGGCGTTCGTGCGCAAGTTCGCCGGCGTTGATGTTTACTGCGATTATGCGTTCCCCCCCGGTGATATTGTTTTCCGCAAGCAGCTTTTGCAGCGAGTCGCGGTCGCCGGAGTTTATGCGAGGGCGCACCAGAAGGGTATTTGCGCCGGTTTCTATTGCGGCGCATTTTGAAATCAGGTTCTCAAAATTGGTTTTTGTGTGCCAGTAGCGGTTAAACGGAACGCGCACGCCGTGCAGGTACCCGCGGTATACCTGCCTGTCATAGAAACCGCCGGATGCCGGCGCGCCGATAAGCGCGGTGATGACGGCGGAAAAACGCGTAAAAAATTCAAGGTCAATAACCATGTTTATCTTTTGCTTCTTCAGGCGCGCGATAAGCCGGAATATGTCAATGAACAACGTTATCAAGCCTCTGTCCGTGTTTATAGTTTCTACACGGCTGCATATTTCAAGGCGGCTTAGTATTTCGCGGTTACTTTCCATTGTAAGAAATATGATTTCCGACTCAGGGTAAGATTTTTGAAGTTGCCTTACCGCGGGCGACGCAAGCAGAATGCTGCCCATGCCCCAGAATTTCATGATAAGAATTTTTCCCGGGCGCGCGGCTAAATTGCTCCGGCGCCGATTGAAAAAAGATTGCGCGTTTTTATATGCGGTAAGCAGCAGGCACAGTCCCGGGCCGATTATCCTGTCAATGTGTTGTTTTGTTTTCAAGTTCATTTTATTTTGTAGAGAGTTACAGCGCCTTCCACGTGCTCTTTCTCAAAATAAGCCGGCACGTAATCTTCAATTTCCCAGCGCATGTCAAGCCGGCTGGAATAGTTGTTTTCGTAGTAGCTTCCGTTTTCGGAAGGCGTGTAGTAATATTTTCGCATCACGATGTAATCTATTTTATCATTTCTTAGACGATTTAACACCTCGTTTATATCAGAAAGTGCAAGCAACTCCGGCTGTGCTACCACGACGCGCATGGAGTAATAATAAGGATCAACAAAAAAATATCCCGGGAACATTACACGGCTTTTACGGGAAACGTTTTTATTAAGATAGTCAATCATCTTAAGATCTTCGGCATTTCCCCATTCATATTCCGAGAGAATATATTGGCCTGGGGATTGCAGCCCGGTAAGAAGCGGTATGCGCTTTGCGCCAAAATAAGCACTGAACGCAAGGCCGGGGAAAATGAGCGGCGCCAAAAATATAGCGGCAAGAATACGCCGTGCATCCAGCAGCGCCGACAACCGTTCAAACCCGTAAGCGGCGACTATATAAAGAAGCGCAATTGCCAAAAAGTGATAACGGGCGCAGGTTTTGTCATAGGGCAGGATCAAAAAGACGGTTGCAAGAATTGCTGTGGCGAATATGGCGATGAAGAGTATCTTTTTATCAACGTTTCTTAAGAATATAAGGGGTAGCGCAAAAACTATTATCGTCGGGCCTGCCGCTGTTACGGGATTGCCGAGAAAAATTTGAAAAAAAGACAAAGCTGTTGCAGAGATGCCAAAACCGACCGGCTTGCTGTAATAATTGCCGCTGATAGCAGTCATGGGGTGGAGTTTCATGCCGAATGCGGCAATGTCAAAAAATGGAAACGGATTGCCCGTGTGGATGAAATTGCGCACAAACCACGGCAGTGCAATGAGCGCAGGGATTACCATAAATGCGAGGATCACGTTAAGCGCGAGGCGTGCCGGCATTTTATTTCGCATCACGTATAGTATGGCTGTTACAGCCAGGCATATAATAAGAGGGGCGTTTGAGAGCTTTGTGGTAAAGCTTATAGCTGCCATGACGGCGCTAAGAAGGCACCAGCGCTGGTTGTGCGTTTCAATCCATTTCATTATGCTCCAGAATGCGGCAAAGGCAAAAAACGCATACATTATATCCACGTTTGCCACCCCGGCCGCGTTGATCGCGGGAAGCGAAAGATAAAATGCCGCGCCGGCAAGCAGCGCGGTTCTTCGGCCAAAATATTGCCGCGTAAAAATAAGCAGCATTCCGGGAAACATTATGGTGAAGAGGTAACTAACCAGTTTTGCCGTAAGCCCCCCGCCGAGAATAAGCCCCCATGTATAAATCATTTCTCCGGAAAGAGGCATGTATGAAAGAAAGTTTTCAGGCAGATGGATTATCCTGTGATAATCAATAAAAAGTTTGGGGATCCCTAGATGGTAGAGAAGCGAATCTGTATCCGTAGGCGGAGCGTAGGCGAATATAAGGTTAAACAAGGCAGCCAGGAGCATTATGCCGGCCAATAATTTTTCAAACGGTGAATATCCCGGCGTTTTGATATTGCGAACCAGTGCAGCGGCCCCGCTAAACAGGTAACGTGTTATATCCAATACCTGCCTGCGCGAGATTATGATAATTCCGGCAAGGGCGGCTGCAAAAATGGGACGGTATATCAGCCCGGCAAAGCCGGTGATCATGGCAAAAACGGATAAGCCGGCAAAACCCGTTGCCGCTGAAAAAGCAAGTTCTTCATCCTTTGAATAAAAATTAAATCCGGTGCGCGCAAGGACAAGTTTCCCTGCCGCCGTGGCGGTTAGAAACAGCAGCGCCGCTATAGCCAGATGCAGTGCCATCATCTTATTTTCTCCGCTATGCGCGCGCACATTTTTTTAACGGCCGGGTAAGCGGCCACGTTGTGGTAGTAGGCCGCGTACACAACCATAATGTAAAGCAGGAGAATAATCAGCGCGGTTTTTTTCAAAAAAAATCCTTGCTCCAGGAACTCCCCCTCATCCTTACCTTCTCCCCGCCGGGGAGAAGGATTTAAGCTGTAACCCTCGCCCCGTCGGGGAGAGGGTAGGGTGAGGGGAATTTTCATGCTTCATTTTTAACGAAATTTTCCAAAAGATATATGAAGTAATCAATATGCTCTTTTCCTATGTCCTGGTGGATGCCGATGTGAAAGCCGTTTTTGCTTACCCATTCCGCTTCGGGGAAGGCGTCTTTCGGGTAATTCAGGAATTCAAATCCGCGGCATTGCGTGGGCATGGACTGGAACAGGCTGCGTGTGTCAACCTCATTTTTTTCCAGATAGGCAACCAGCTTGTCTTTGGAAAACCGTGCCTTACTCCCGACCATAACGGCAAAGGCGTAAGGAGCCATTGTATCGTGCATTGACGGGTGGATGGTTGTTAAGAGAGGCTCGAAACGGGCGAATTTCTCGTGCAGGTAATTGAAATTTTCCAGGCGCTTTTTATAAATCTGAGGGTATATCTCAAGATAGCCAAGCCCCACGGCGGCTTCCAGCTCGTTCATCTTTGCCGAGAATCCGATGCGCTCGAAAACGAAACGGATGTCGGTATCATATTTGAAGCGTTTTGTGCAGTATTTTGAGACGGTGTTTAGCAGGCATGTTTTACATTTGCAGGCTCTCCCGTGAGCGCGCAGTGAGCGCAGTATCTCGGCATAGTCTTCGTTATTTGTAGTAACTATACCGCCTTCTACTGTGGAAATAATGTGCGCGATATACAGGCTGAAGGCTGCCATGTCGCCTATGGCGCCTATTTCTTTTCCCTTATAGCGCGCGCTTTGAGCCTCGGCCGCGTCTTCAATTACCGTTAGTTTGTGCTTGCGCGCTATCGCAAGTATTTCATCCATTTCAGCCGGTTTGCCCATTAAGTGCACCGGCATGATGGCGCGTGTTTTTGGCGTAATGGCCGCTTCTATTTTTGCGGGGTCAATATTTAACGTTTCGCGCCGGATGTCTACGAAGCGCGGTATAAACCCGGCTTGCAATACGGCGTTTCCCGTAGCAACGAATGACAGCGCAGGCACTATCACCTCGTCGCCTCTTTGTGCGCCGAAGTCATAAAGCACGGCCATGGCAAGCGCATCGGCGTCCGTGCCGGAGCTGACCGCAACCGCCTCTTTTGTACCTACGAGCGCCGCAAACTTTTCTTCAAATTCGCGCACCAGTTTTCCGCCTGAAACCCTGGTGGAGTCGAGCGCCTCGCCAATAAGCTTTTTAGCCGTATCGTTGATGGTAATAGTTCCGAAAGGGTACCTGATTTTTTTCATAATAAAGTCCTTACCCCTTCTCCCCTTTGGGGAGAAGGTTGGGATGAGGGGCATTTTTCAACCGAGACAGTAAAAAAGCTTGCGCCTTTTGGAGGCGTTCGGGTGTCCCGATGTCCAGAAGCGGCTGGCCTGAAAGGTAGCCGTAGCAGTTTTTGACTTTCGGGAACACGTCCAACTCCAGCGAATATTTTTTCCCGGCCGGTATGCGCGAAAGGATACGCTTGTCGAACAGGTATATGCCGGCATTCACAATGCCCGGCGCCGCCTGCGTTCTCTTTTCCGCAAACGAGGTTATCCTGCCAGAGGGTTGGCGCTTAACCGAGCCGTAGTCGGCCACTTGCTTCTGCCTGGCAAGCGCGATGGTAACGCCTGCTTTTTTGACGCGGTGAAACTTCAACATTTTCCCAAGGTCTGCCCTGCACAGGGAGTCGCCGTTTAAAATAAAAAACGTGTACGAGCCGATATGCGGGGCGGCATTTCGTATTGCGCCCGCGGTGCCAAGAGGTGTTTTTTCCTTCAGTATGCGCACGCCGTTTTTTGCGTAATAATTTTGGATGATGCCGGATTTATAGCCGGTTAAAAGCACGATGTCTTTTATTCCGCAGCTTTTGACGTGTTCCAAAACGTAATCAAGAAACGGCTTGCCGTTAACCAATGCCATCGGTTTGGGACGGTTACGCACAACCGCGCGAAGACGTTTGCCTTTTCCCCCGCAAAGAACCAGCGCACAGATATTTTTCACTTGAAAATCTCCGACTCGTTTCTTCTCCCCGGCGGGGAGAGGATTAAGGTGAGGGGGAGCTAAAGATTCTGTTCCCGACGACTTCCCCCTCATCCTTACCTTCTCCCCGTCGGGGAGAAGGAACTTATGTATAATCCTTGCCCCGGCGGGTGAGGGGGCATGATTTTATTCAATGCGTTTCCGGCGTATAGAAAATTACCTGGCTGCCCAGGTTTTCGAACTCGAACGGTATGTGAAGGTAATCCTTAAGGTCGGTTTTAATTTTTTCGTGCAGTTCAGGGCGCGCGAAAATCAATAAAAAGCCGCCGCCGCCCGCGCCGAGTATCTTTCCGCCCGTAGCCCCGGCTGCAAGCGCGCGCTCATAAATCCGGTCTATTACGGGGTTTGATATGCGGTTAGTCAGGCTCCTTTTGATTTGCCAGCTTTCGTGCAGCAGTTTGCCGAAATCGTTGATGTCGGATGCGCCGTTAAGAATATTTATGCCTTCCTGCACCATCTGTTGCATTGCGCCGAACTCGCGTTTTTTTGCCGGCATACTTTTTATAACATCGCCGGCTATTTCCGAAGCTGTGCGCGAAAATCCCGTAAACAGGAGAAGCAGGTGGTCGTGAAAAAGCTTCTTGCGTTCCGGCGTGATAATTAAAGGGCTTATGCTGAATTCATTCTCCGTCTTAAACTCTACAAGGTTCAGGCCGCCGAAGGATGCAAGTATCTGGTCCTGGCAGCCCACGTTTTCTTTCAGAAGGTTTTGCTCAACGTGAATAGCTTCTTTTGCAAGCTGCATTTTAGAAATGATTGTTCCTTTGATGGCGTAAAGGCTGTGAAGGAAACTGACTGTGAAAGAGGAGCTTGAGCCAAGCCCGGTGCGCGCGGGCAGGTCCGCATCGTAATGAACCTCGACGCCCTTGTTTATCCCCATGTATTTCAGGCATTCTCTTACCGACGGGTGTTTGATGTCGTTTATCTCTTTGACGCATTCCGTCAACGACCAGACTATCCGCGAGCTGTATTCAAAAAACGGCGGCAGATAGCGCAGGCTTATGGAACAGTACTTGTCAATCGTGGTTGCAAGAACAGTCCCGCCGTGTTCTTTAAACCAGGCAGGGTAATCGGTTCCCCCGCCGAAAAACGATATGCGGAACGGTGTTCGCGTTATAATCATCGGGGCATCTCCGGTGCGGCTATAATGTTATTCTTGTACCAGCTTATTGTTTTTTCTATTCCCTCGTCCAGCGAAACGGTTGGCGACCATCCGAACAGGGCTTTTGCCTTTGAGGTGTCAAGGCACAGGGTTGTTTTTATCTGGGGCTTGGTAAGGTCGTGTTCCAGGCGCAGTGTTTTGCCCGAGTGGCGTATGATGTTTTTTACAATGTCCGTTACGGAAACGGCGTTTCCACAGCCAACATTGCACAGTTCAAACGGCGTTATCTGTTTCTCCATGGCCAGCTCGACAAAATTTACAAGATCCGATACGTATAAAAGATCCCTTCCTTCCTCGCCGCTGCCCCAGACAGTTATTTTATCGCCTTTTGCCGTCATAACCTTCGTTACCGTGGCGCCGAATACGTGCGAGCGCTCAAGGTCGTATTTATCGTACGGGCCGTAAATATTGGAATGACGCATGACGGTATATTTTGTTGAGCCGATCCTGGAGTAAAACTCGCACATCTTTTCAATGTAAAGCTTTGTCCAGCCTACGCCGAAATAATTTTTGTTTAGTTCCCTGTTGGCGTCGAAATCGGTTTCCTTTATGGGTTTGTCGCCCGAAGGATACATTACCGTGCAACTGAAAAAAAGAACGTGCCCGACCTTGTGTTCGAATGCGGCGCGGAACAACAGCGAATTCATGACCGCGTTATCCGTAACGTGGTAATAGGGCTTGCTTACTATCTCCTTTGCGCCGGAGGTGGTGGCGGCCGCCTGCACGATGATGTCCATGCCTTTTACCACTCTTGAGACGTCGTCTCTCGTCGTGAGGTCTGCCTTTATCATCTTTATTCGGGGGTTGTCGGGCGGCTCGGACTTAAGATATGTGCCGTAAACTTCAAGGTCATTTCTGAGGGCTAAACGCTCGGCAACGTTCCTGCCTATAAAACCGGTCGCCCCGCACACGAGAACCTTTTTTTTCATGGTAAAACGTCTCCTTTGTTTCCCTCGCCACTTCGCTTATTCCCCCTCATCCCAACCTTCTCCCCGGCGGGGAGAAGGGGAGTTATGTTAGAAATTCTTTTAGCAGCATGTACAGTTCGTAGGTGCCGTTTTTAAGCGGTTTCATCTTGCGCACTCCGCCTATGCGCGCGGGTTCATCCGCCGGAATTTCTGTAATGCGTAATTTCTTTTTTGTCGCTCGCATCAGCATCAGGCTTCCCCAGCATGGCGTCGAGGTTATGATGTTCAAGTTGGCGACGATCTCCCTGCGGAACGCGCGGTACATTACAAGGGTGTCGGTGTAATGTGTTCCGAACAATAAATTGGTGAGGCTTGTAAACATCCAGTTGCCGAAAGCCGTAACCGTGTCGTCGTCGTAACTTTTTGCGCCGTTAAGATAGCGGGATGCGATAACAAGGTCGTAGCCTTCCTTGATTTTTTCGACTAACTGCGGTATAGCTTCGGGCAGTGAGTTGCCGTCCGGGCTGAAAATTATCACTATATCGCCGGTGGCTTTCTCTACGGATTCGGTGAAAGCGGCGCCTGAGTCTTTTCCTTTTTGCACGAACAGGTAATAGCCGTTGTCGCGCGCGTACTCGATGGTGCCGTCGGTGGAGCCGCCGTCAACTATTATAAGCTCGTCATACCATTCCTTTTTTATATGCGGCATGACGGCTTTCATTCCTTCGATTTCATTTAATGTAAAAATTATCAGCGAAACTTTCATAGTATGCTCCTGCTCTGGCCGCCGTCAACGGGTATGGACGCCCCGTTAAGCAGCCGTGCGTTTTCCGAACAGGCGAAAACAACCACCTGCGCCACTTCTTCCGGCGTTCCAAGCCTGCCAAGGGGCAGTTCCTGCTTGATGAAATTTTCAAGCTCGGCCGGGTTTTCATTTTTAACTTTTTCCCATCCTGTGTCCGGTATCATGATGGCGCCGGGCGCGATGCTGTTAAATGTTATGCCTTCGCTTGCCAGGTAAGGCTGGCGCGCCATGGCTTTCATCATGGCGCCTTGCGCCGATTTCGCCATGGCAAACCATGGCCTGCCGCCGGCCTCTCTGCCGAATATGGATGTGATGGTTACAACCCTGCCCCATTTCTGCTTACGCATATGCGGTATGGCAAGTGTAGTAAACTGCGCCGCCGTCAGCGCATTTTTCTGGTAAACCTCGAGCCAGACTTCCGGCTTGGTTTCCTCCACTATTTCACGTCCCCATCTTCCTCCTCCGCCGACGTTGTTTACAAGGATATGAACGGTTTTCCAGTTTTTTATAATCGTGTCCATAACTTTCGTTACGTCCGCGGGAACGGTTACGTCCGCCGCTACGCCTATGGCATCAACGTTTTTTTCTTTAATCTCGCGCACGGTATTCTCCACGCGGTTTTTATCGCGCGAACACACCGCCACGTTGCATCCTTCCCCGGCAAGAGCCAGCGCGATGCTGCGGCCTATACCGTGCGTGCCGCCGGTAACTAGTGCGAACTTTCCCTTAATTCCCAGATCCATGGTTACCTCTTATCCATTGCAATATGGTATTTTTTATGCCGCCCGCGTCAATGTAATAAAAAGAATGCAATGTTTCGCGCGTGCCGCATTCGAAGCAGTGATCGTCGGGCAATCCTATGCGTTTGACGGGTGTTTGCCTGCCGTTGTCGGCCAGCGTTTCGCATACCGCGCTTCCCATAGCGCCCACTAAAGTATTTTCTTCCAACGTTACTATTCTTTTTGAGACGGCCGCTATTTCAAGCAACTTTTTGACGTTTAACGGTTTTATTCGATAGAGGTCGGCCACGCCTGCGTTAATTGAATTCTTTTTTAATTCCTCAGCTATCGCAATGGCGGCGTGCGCCATTATGCCGGTGGTGATAATGGTAATGTCGGTTCCCCTGGCAAGCTCCGAGATGCCTTGAGTAAAATCTTCCGTATGGCTGTGGATAGACGGCAGCACACCTTTGTCAATCCGGACGTAGACAGGGCCGGCGCTGCGGTATGCCTGGCGGCAGAACTCTTTGGTGCTTGCCGGGTCGGAAGGATTGAGTATTGTAATCTCGGGCAGTGTGCGCATCAGCGCTATATCCTGAGTCGCGTGATGTGTAGGCCCGTCGCTGCCGTAAGTAAGCCCCGGCCCGACGCCGACTATCGTAACCGGCAGGTTCATGCAGCACAGGTCAACTTTAATCTGCTCAAAACAGCGCATTGTAACAAACGGGATAATCGTGTATATGAAAACCTTTTTGCCGGTAAGCGCAAGGCCGGCCGCGATGCTTACCATGTTCTGCTCGGCTATGCCGACGTTTATATACTGTTTCGGCAGGTCTTTTTTAAACTGAGTAATACTGTAGGCTCCCATGTCGGCGCTTAGCAGCACGACGTCCGGATCATTCTTCGCCAGAGCGTAGAGTTCGTCGAAAAAAGCATCCCGCATGTCAATACCGGATTGCGGAGAGTTCATAGTTCTTCGCCGCCTTTCCCCTCAAGTTCCTTGAGCGCGGCGGCGTATTGCGCGCTGCCTGGCACGCCGTGGTGCCATGCGGGGTTATTCTCCATGAACGAAACGCCTTTTCCTTTTACGGTGCGGGCGATTATCATGAGAGGTTTACCGGAAACTCTTTTTCGGAAATTGCTGAAAGCGGCAATTATTTCCTCAAAATCATGGCCGTTGACCGGCATGGTATCCCAGCCGAAGGCTTTCCATTTATCCTCGAGCGGTTCTATGCCTGCGCAATCCGAGAGAAAATCTGTGGAACATATGCCGTTGTTGTCTATTATGCAGGCAAGATTATTCAGCTTATGGTATCCGGCAAACATGGCGGCTTCCCACACGGAACCCTCGCAACACTCGCCGTCGCCGAGCAGCGATACGGTCATGAAATCCCTGCCGCTCATTTTTGCGCCGAGCGCCATGCCTGCCGCTATCCCGAGCCCGTGGCCGAGAGAACCGGTGTCCGCTTCTATCGCCGGTATTCTCTTGTCCGGGTGGCCGCCCAGCAGGCAACCCTGTTTCTGGTAATTGGCCAGTTCCGAGGCGGGGAAGTATCCCAGATCTGAAAGAACCGCAAAAAGTGTTGCGGCGGAATGCCCCTTGCTTAAGATAAAACGATCCCTGTCCTCCCACGCCGGGTTGCGCGGGTCGTGGCGCAGTATACCGCCATAATAAAGACTGACCAGTAAATCCGCGCAGGAGAACGCTCCACCGATGTGTCCCTTGCCGGCGCGCGAGATCATTTCCAGCACCGTTCTTCTTATTTGCAGCGATTTATTTATCAGCCTGCGCGTGTCAGTATTCATTATGTTATTTTCCGGTTTGTAGTGTATGCGCGGATATTTCTGAAAACCCGGCGGAGAACGCCTTCCAGTTTTGTGCTGCTTGCGCCGCCGTATAAGTTTCTAAATATTTTTGCGATGCGGACGGGATGCGTTAACAACATGATTTTATAAAAACCGGCAAGCATGAACAGCCGCATAAAACGCAATTGGTGCGGGGTAAAATGCCGCGACCATGAAACAGCCCTTCCAAGGTCTGCGTATCCGAACAGGCCGTAAAAATAATTATTTTCCAGTTTTATCTTTCCTTCCGCGGCAAGCGAGTAAAACAGTTTTGAGCCGGGATACGGAATAAAAGGAAAGACGTTGAGTTCATTTAATCCCCGGATAGCCAGCCGGAACACAAGCGCGCATGTTCTTGCGAAATCCTTAAATGTTTCCTTCGGAAGTCCGATGACGATGTTTACGCTCAAATTTATTTTAAGAGCCAGCGCCTCGCTTATTAATTTAGCCATTTTTGCAGGGTCGTTTTTTTTGTTTACATCGCTTAATACTTTTTCCGATGCGGATTCAACCGCGAAATCAAGCTCGCGGCAGCCGGCCTCGTACATAAGCTTTAGAACGTCGCGGTTTAACGCCTCGGTTCTAAGCGTTGGAAGCTGCCAGGTAACGTCTAATTTACGGCGTAAAATTTCCCGGCAGAGGCCGGTTATGCTGTTGCGGTCAACCACCGCGGTAAGGTCCGAGAAAACGAAATTATTCGCGTTATATTTGCCGATGTGCTGTTCCATTTCATCCGCGACCAGGCTCGGGTTCCTGGCGATCCATGGGTTAGACCACATTTTGGCATTGGAGCAGAAAGTGCATTGGTGCGGGCAACCTCTGCTTGCAAGCATGGGTATCGTCCTGCCGCGTTTCACATGGTAGTTCATACTGCGTTTTAAATAATTCTCCATTGGTGTCAAGTCCCATGCAGGAAGCGGCAGGTTGTCAATATCGGCTATCCTGGCGGCGCGCGGCGTGGATTTAATTGAATTTCCCTCGCGGTAAAAAAGCGAGGGTACGCCCGAGAGGCTTTCCTTGTTTTCAAGCGCCTTGAGCAGTTGAACGAAAACGTTCTCGCCTTCGCCGACAACGCATATATCAAGAGCGGGGCAATCTGCGAGGCAATATTCGGGTATTGCCGATATGTGTTCGCCGCCGGCTACTATTACGCTTTCGGGAAACAGCAGGCGCACGCGCGCTATAAGTTCCCTGTGAAAGACCCAGTCCTGCGAAAACGTGCAGCTTACGCCGATCAGGCGGCTATACCGTATGCGTTCTCCAAGCGCGGAAAACGGCATACCGTAGGCGATATAGTTTCCTTTAATGACTTCGGTGCGGTCAATTTCTTCGCCGCACATGTCTATTATGTCAACATTGTGTCCGTTAATTCTTGCAGCCGCCCCGATGTAAGCTATGCCCAGAAAGGGAACGAGTTGCGCTCCCATGATTCCTGCGCTGTATGAAGGAGGACGAAGAAGTGTAATGTCCATATAATTATTTGCGGACAAGGCCTGCCGTGCTGCAACAGCTGCCGTTTTTATTTTTACGGTAAACCGGGTGCGAGTACATTTCTTTCAGCAGCTTTTGCAGGGATTTATCCTTAATGTTTCCGAAGGTATCCGGGAAGGTAACGCAAAGCTGTATGTCGCCGTAGGGCGATATATTGAACATTTTCCCGCTCAACGACTGGCATACTTTCTTTTTATTCCTGACGGAATAGGCTCCCTCGATAAATGCAAACGAAGGGTCAATGTTCTCGATAACCAGCCGTTTTTCCTCGTCCGTAAACTCCTTCGCCTGGTCGTGTTCCCATTTGCCGGATATTATTGGAAACAGTATGCGTATGGCAGTGCCTTTCAGCTCTTTTGCAAGCGAAATAATTTTGGTAAGCTGGCTGTTATCCTCTTTGCCTTTTCCCAGGTTGATTATGCGGTTGCGGGTTACGTAGGTTGAAAGTATGCAGGGTATGCCTTCCTCGTAACAGTAGCGCACGCCGTTTATGGCTTTTTTATACAGGCCCGGCAGCCCTCTTAAAGAATCGTGTTTCTCTTCCGACACGCTATCGAGGCTGATATTTATGCAGCCTATGCCTGCGCGCTTTAATTGAGCGGCGACTTCTTTCGTCAACAGCCAGGCATTCGTAGTTACGGACATGTACAGCCCTTTTTTTGCGCCGTAACGCGTCAGTTCAACGATGTCTTCCCTGATTAGCGGTTCGCCGCCGAAAAAATCAACCTTCGGTATACCCAGTGCCGCAGCCTCATCCAGGAGCTTTTTTATCTGCTCCGTGGTAACCTCGTCGGCTTTATTGGCCTTGTTGAGGTAATCGCCTACCGAGCAATGCGTGCATTTGCACTGGCAGCGGTAGGTAACGGAGAATTCAATAAGCCAGGGGATATTCATGCCAAGCAGGTGCGCGCTTATCCAGTAACGCGCCATCCTGTACGCCCTGGCCGGCGTCATGCCGGATAGCCCTACTTTAGCGTACAAAACCGCGGTCCCGGCCAGGCGGCCTATATTCTTTACAAATCCCATTTTTTATTCTCCTTATTCATAATATTTAACTTCCCCCCTCACCCTGCCCTCTCCCCGCAGGGGCGAGGGTATGCAGTTTGGAACTCCCCGCAGGGGCGGGGGTGCGAAGTTTGGATCTTTCCGTTGGGGCGGGGGTGTGAATTTTGGAACTCCCCGCAGGGGCGGGGGTGTGAAGTTTGGATTTGTTCCTCCTCTCCCCATCGGGGAGAGGATTGAGGTGAGGGGGCTTTAATTGCGCGTTTCCAATTATAACCGTGCATACTGCGTCAATATTCCTCAATATGTCAGCATTGCTGAATCTTAATATTTTTATGCCTGCCTGAGATATTTCTTCGTCTCTTTTACTGTCATTCTTTTGGCATACGTCACCGTAATGATGTCCGCCATCGGCTTCTATTGCTAATTTATGGTCTGGAGAATAGAAGTCCAGAATATAATTACCGATTGGAAATTGTCTTCGGAATTTTATTCCATTCAATGAGCGATTTCTTAAAATTGACCACAGTTTTCTTTCAGTATCGGTTTGACTCTTTCGCAGGTGCCTGCTTTTATCAATATTTATTCTTTTCATTTCATTCCCCCTCACCCTGCCCTCTCCCCGTTGGGGCGAGGGTATGAAGTTTGGAACTCTCCGCAGGGGCGGGGGTGCGAAGTTTGGATCTCTCCGTTGGGGCGGGGGTTAATAGTTTTTTGGTTTTTTCCATTATGCATGGCTTGCAAAGGTAGTGGCCGTTTGAGCATAGTATGCGCGAGCGCTGTTCCATGCCGCAAGCTGAACAGGCAAGCTTCTTTTTTAACGGCCGGACTGCCATCGAACTGCCGCATATAAGGCACGGCATCGCATGCAGGGAGTACGGCGCGATATTCTTAAAATAAAGCAGGTTTTTCATTATGAACGACAATGGCAGCGGCAACGATCTTTTGTGCAGGCGCATCCTGCCGGAGCAAATGGCGGGTAAGATCTGAGCTTCGTTATCCGCCGCAACTTCGGTGAAACTATGTCCTATATAACCGGAATCCATTGTGTCTGTTGACGCGGTCTGAGGCAGTTTTCTTTTTTTCGCGGCATACTTCGCCCGCAGGTTGGGAATAATGTATGGGCCTATTATGCCGTTGTAGGATTCCACGGCGTCAACCGGCGCCGAATATACCTTGTCTCCTATGCCGAGAAAAAGGTACGGGTGAGGCGCTATGGCGATGCCTCCCTGGGCATGGATTTCTTTTATAGTCTCCTCGGTATCATGAAAATCTTCTATCACCTTTCTGGTACCCAGCCCGATGATGTGGCCGCCTTTTGTCCATATCTCCTGGCCGGCAAGTATTATAAAATCGGTTATATTTTTTTTCAGCCAGAGAGCATGAGACATGTCGAAAAAATTAGTTATGGCAACGCCGTGAAGTTTCCCTCGCTGCAAGGCGGAGCGCAAATTTTCGGCGGTAATATAAGTTCTGCCGTGCGATTGTGAATGAACGTGCAAATCCAGCCTTAATGCCATAGTAATTTTGCCATCTCGCGGGCTATCATGGGATAATAGCGGGGCGAATAAAGCAGCGCGGTTGACATCGGCAGTCCCCAGTGGCAGTTGCATTTTTTTTCGACGCAACTTTTTTGAAAATCGCGCATTCGTTGCGAGCGCAGGATTTTGTCCATGTCGTAACCGCATTCTCTCAGGTTTCCGACAGACACCCACAGGGGTTCGCACGGGAAAACCTCGCCCGTTTCATTTATGGCTATAACACGTTTTCCCGCGCCGCATTTTTTATACATGTCTTTTGTTTTAAGAACGTGTTTTAAAAATTTGTTTTTCGCTCTTCTGAGCGCCACGGTAAATATCGAGTGCAAATCAAAGTTTTTAACGCGGCCCGCGGTCATATTAAGTTTGTCGCATAGCCGGAAATAATTATTCCAGTCAAACGAGGCCGCTTCCTTGTCGCTTACGCTGCCGTGGACAACGGAAAAAACTATCCTGTCAAATTCGCTGAAATCCGTGGAAAGCAGGTTGAAAAGTTCTTCGATGTATTTTTCATTATAGTGCGAGTATACTATGCAGGCCTTTAGCCTCAAGTTCGGGTAATCCTTTTTTATCGCAGCAAGCCGGCGGTATGTCTCTTTCATGCGGGCAAAACCGCCGGGGATGCCTCTTATCTCGTCATGAACGTTTTCGGGGCCGTCTATTGACAGCTGAAGGTCAACGATCATTTCAGGGCAGTTTTTTGCAATGTCCTGTGCCTGGCGCAGGACGCTGTCCGTGAAAAAACCGTTGGTGGGGAGGTCAAGCACAAGCGGACGGCAGTGGTTGTATATGATTTTTACTATTTCGGAGAGGTCGTTTCGCAAAAACGGTTCGCCGCCCGAGATGCCGGCAATGTTTACCGGTTTCATCGAGCCGCATATTTTTTCGTATTCTTCAACGGTAAGTTCGTTGCCGCCGGCCGCGCTTTTATCCATGGAATCCTTGTAGAAGCACATTTTGCACCTTGCATTGCATTTGCCGGTTACGAAAAATACCGCGTAGGACGGATAATTAAACGAAGCAAGCCACCGGTATATTTTTTTAAATATCATTTTTTCATCTCAACGAAACCGGCGTATAATTTTTTGAGGCGCAACCGCAGTGGCATCAGCGCCGCGGCAAGCACTTTTATTTTGTTTGTGTAGCCCGGAATAACCCTTATTTTGTTGTCCCTTAATCCATGAAGCGCTTCCCGCGCTACGACTGCCGGATCCATTGCGCTTTCCCATGCCTTGATTTTTCCGCCGGTGGCGCGCGCGGCGAAACCGGTTGCGGTATTGCCCGGGTAAACGCCCGTAACGTGAACCCCGAACCGTGCCGCCTCCTCGTGAAGCGCGTCGGTGAACGCAATTATGAAATGTTTAGTCGCGCAATAAAGTGCAGAGCCGGGTATGGAAAAAAACGAGGCGATGGAGCCAACGTTAAGTATGCCGCCGCCGGATTTTTTAAGCATGAAAGGAAGAAATTTTCTTGTAAGCGTAACAACGGCGGAAATGTTTACTTCCTGCATCGAGATTATCGTATCTTCGGGCGTTTCGTCGAAGGTGCCGATATGCCCGAACCCCGCATTGTTTACAAGAATGTCAACACTGTACCGTGAACCTATATTATCGGCCAACTTTTCCACGGATGCAGAATCAGAGAAATCACATATGAATGTTTCGATGGCCGGCGCACCCTCGGCGGCCATTTCCGCCGAGACCGAGGCCATTGCCTGTTCATTTCTTCCGCACAAGAGTACCTTTGCGCCGGATGCGGCAAGCAGTTTTGAGATTTCCCTGCCAATGCCGGAAGTGGCGCCTGTTACCAGCGCTACTTTTCCCCGGCACCATTCGCCATCAGACGAATTTAGTTTCCGTGAACACATTGTACCTCTTTTGCGCCTTGTCTTTATTTTTAGCGTACCAGTCCATCGTTTCCTTAATGCCGTCCTGTATGGAAACACGCGGTGAAAACCCGAGTAATGTTTGCGCCCTGGCCGTATCCATCAGGCGTTTCCTGTCGCCGGATGGTTTTGAAGCGTCCCATACAACTTCCGGTTTTTTGTCCATGTTTGAAACGATAATATCCACTATTTCCTTTATGGTAACGCCGGTCCCGCTGCCGAGGTTTACCGGTTCGTTGACGCCTTTTTCCATGGCCATAATCATTCCCAGGGCAACGTCCCGCGCATGAATAAAATCGCGCACGGGGCTTCCGTCCCCCCACACCGACAACGGATTTTCGCCGTCGAGAGCGCGCTTTATAAGCGAAGGAATGACCATCGCGTTGCCTGGATCGAAATTGTCATAAGGGCCGTACACGTTTGCCGGGCGCACAATGCTTATGTCTTTCCAGCCATATTCTATGCGGTATGCTTCCGCCTGCAGTTCCCCCATGCGTTTTGCCCAGCCGGCGAACTTGTCGTTTTCAGACGGGAAGGCCTTCCAGACATCGTCTTCGCGGAATACCTCGGCCGGCGCATAAACGCCGACGGTGCTTGTATAGAGGTATTTTTTTACCCTGCTTACCCTTGCCGCTTCCATCATGTTTGTATTCATCAGTAACAGCGGGACAAAGAATGAAGCGGGCTTCTTCTGCGTCATCGCGGGCGAACCTTTGATGCCAGCAAGATGAAACACGTAATCCATACCGCTGCATATTGACGTGCAGGCGTCGAACTGCAAAATGTTTACGCGCATGAATTCGGCGCGCTCGTCGGCGCGGGACGGGTCGTCAAGCGAAGCGATGCGCACTTTCGCCCCGCGTTCCAGCAACATCTCTACAAGCGGCCTGCCGATAAGCCCCGTCCCGCCGGTGACTAATACACTCTTGTTTTTAAACATGGTTTTCCTCGGTTATTCATCTTATCCCCCTCATCCTTGCCTTCTCCCCGACGGGGAGAAGGGAGTACATTTCTTTTACGGTTTTGATTATTTCGGGTACTCCGGGGTAGAATGCGGCTTCAAGCACGGGGCTTGCGGGCGTCGGCACATCGGGCGATGCCAGGCGCCGCATGGGTTTTTTCAAGTACTGCATACCGCGTTCCGCTACGGTTGACATGATCTCCGCGCAGACGCCGCCGGTCATCCAACCCGTGTCAACCACCAGCAACGCCCCTGTTTTTTTTACGGATTGAAGAATTATTTCCGTGTCCAGGGGTTTTAGTGTGCGCAGATCAATGACCTCGGCGCTGATTCCGATTTTTAGAAGTTCGTCGGCAGCCCGCATGGCCTCTATTATCATGTGCGATGTGCCGGCTATGGTTATGTGCCTGCCGGCCCTGCGCACTATGCCTTTGCCCAGTGGAATCGTGTAGAGTTTTTGCGGAACGGGGCCGGTGTGTTTAAGCGCCCAGCGATGTTCAAGAATTATGACGGGGTTTTCATCCAGCACGCTTGATACCAGCAGCCCTTTTGCGTCGTAGGGAGTGGAAGGCATAACGAGTTTAAGTCCCGGCACGTGCATGAAAAGCCCCTGCAAAGCCTGTGAGTGCTGCGCGCCTGATCCCCATCCCCGGCCGATACATGCCCAGATAACAAGCGGCACGCTGGTTCTTCCGCCGAACATGTAATGCCATTTCGAGGCGTGGTTTACAATCTGATTCATTGCAAGAAGCAGGAAATCGGGGCGGTTGTGCATGTATATGGGGCGCATCCCGGCAAGCGCCGCGCCGACGGCAATGCCTGTCATGCCGTCCTCCGAAAGAGGCGTGTCGAACACCCGCGCCGCGCCGTATTTTTTGTGAAGATTCAGCGTGGTGCCGAACATTGCAAGCGAGTCGTCCACGCCCTGGCCCATGATAAACGCTTTGTCGTTGGTGGACAATATTGCGTCGAAGGTTTCGAACAAGGCTTGCGAGTACGAAATATTGCGGCAGTTGCCTTTTGAGGCGTGATTGTACCCCGGTTCGTCCCTGTCTATGCTTTTTCTGTCCCAGTCGAAAATTATTTTTTGTGCCATGGATTATTTTTCCCTGAAAACATATTTTGACAATTGCCCTGCATCCGGGTAGGGGCTGGTTATGGCCGATGCGAATGCCTGTTCTATTTCCGCATTTACGTGGTTGTGAATTTTAAGTTTTTGCTCAGGCGTCAATATGCGCTCGCGCATAAGCCTTCGCTCCAGCGATAACAACGGGCATTTTCTTTTCCAGCGGTCAAGTTCCTGCTGTGTGCGATAGCCAAGGCTGACATCGGAGCCGCCGCCCGCATGCCCGCACCAGCGGTACGTGCGAAACTCTATCAAAGCCGGGCCTTTGCCCCCGCGCACGCCGGCTATTATGTTTTTTGTTTTTAAATACACGGCAGCAACATCGTTGCCGCCGATCCTTGTGCCGGGAATGCCGCAGCCGGAAAGCCTGCGGTAAATGTTATCCAGCCGCTGGCGCGCCCTTTGAGGCGAGCAGACGGCGTAGAAGTTGTTTTCACATGCAAATATTACGGGCAGTTTTTTTAACACGGCGAAATTGACGCTTTCATAAAGCACGCCCTCGTCAACAGCTCCGTCCCCGAAAAAAACCACGGAGACTCTTTTTTCCCGCATCATTTTAAATGCCAGCGCGGCGCCGGCCGCTATCGGTATGTTTCCCGCAACTATGGATGATGCGCCCATCAGGCCTGCCGACGTGTCAACAAGATGCATGGAGCCGCCGCGGCCGCGAGAGCAGCCGCTTTCCCTGCCGTAGAGTTCGGCCACAAGCGCAGCGAGATTCCCGCCTTTGGCGATGTAATGCCCGTGGCCGCGGTAATTCGAAAAAAGGTAATCGTCGCTGTTGAGGTGGGCGCAAAACCCCGCGGCTATGGCCTCCTGGCCGGTGTAAAGATGAACGGGCGTTTTCATCCCGTCCTTGGGATACTCCTCTTCTATCTTGTTCTGGAGGTTGCGTATGGTAAGCATTACGCGGTAGAGGTTAAGCAATATTTTCGGGGGTATGGTAACCATATTTTATGCGGTTTGCGCCTTGCGGCAGTATTCGAGAAGGTAGCGGATGCTGTCCTCAAAGTTATACTTCGGTTTCCAGCCGGTTGCATTCTGGAATTTTGAGGTATCCGGTATTTGCAGTGTTACGTCGGCAGGCCTTAACAGCGCCGGGTCCTGGCGCGTGGCAATAGTTGTTGAGGACATTTTCTTTAAAAGCTCGAGCAGCTCGCCTACTTTTATTACGGTTGTGCCGCCTATGTTATAGGCCTGGCCGAATTCGCAGCGCGTCGAAGCCACCCAGTAGGATTCCATGGCGTCGCGCACGTCAATGATTGTGCGCACGGAATCAAGATTGCCATGCACAAGTTCCTTTTGCAGCCCGCGTTCTATGCGTGCTATCTGCATGGCGAACGACGTGGCAAACAGGTCTGCGCGTCGGGGATTTAAGTATGCGAACATGCGGGTGCGGATAATTTTCATCCCGTAACTGCGAAAATAGGTAAACCCCATCAGGTCCTGCGCGGCTTTTGATACTGCGTAAGGGCTTGAAGGGTTAAGCGGGCATTCCTCGGTAATCGGCACATTTTTCGGGTCAACCTGGCCGTAAACCTCGGACGTGCTGCATAACTGGATGACAGGCTCAATGCCCGCCGCGCGCACCGCCTCGAAAAGCACGGCCGTTCCCATGATGTTATTGTTTAGCACCGCAAGCGGCGTTAAAAACGAGGCGCGCACGTTGGCATAGGAAGCGATGTGGAAAATTGCGTCAGGACGGACGCCCGTAAGAACAGGCAATACTGAGGAAAAATCGGTGAGATCGCACTCGTGGAGTTGTATTTTTGAGGAGCATTTTTCGAGGTTTTTCTGAACGCTTGTGCTGTGCCAGCGGGCAATGCCGTGGAGTTCTACGCCGGGATGGTGTTCCGCGATATAATCTGCCAGGTAGCTTCCGCCAGATCCCGCTACGCCGGTTATCAGCGCCTTTTTAATTGTTCTTTCTTCCATCAGTTGTTTCCGTATTTATTATTCCTGATAATGGTGTAACCTTTTATGAGTTCCTTTATTCCTTCATCAAGCCCGACCGCCGGTTTAAAACCGGTTTTTTCTATTTTTTCGTTGGAAACAAGGTAATCACGCTTGTCAGTGTCTTCGCCGACGGGAGCTTCCATGTATACGAAACAGGGAAGCTGTTGTTTTATGCGGGCGCAAAGCTCTATTTTCGTCAGATTCGCCTCGGAAAGCCCGACGTTATACGGTTCGTTTTTCATTGCGTTAAAATTTTCAAGCACGTGGAGAAAAGCCCGCGCAACGTCCCTTATGTGTATAAAGTTGCGCCGGAAATGTCCCTCGAACAGAACGATAAATCTGTCTGTAACGGCGCGATGAACAAAATCGTTTACCATCAGGTCAATGCGCATACGCGGCGACATGCCGAATACGGTGGCAAGCCGCAAAGACACCGCGTTGCCGCGCCCAAGTATCGCTTTTTCCGCCTCAACCTTGGTTACGCCATATAGCGATATGGGGTTCATCGGGGTTTCCTCGGTGCAAAATTTATCTTTTTGCCCAATGCCGTAGCCGGAGTTCGTAGTAGGCATTATTATCCATTGAGAAGGGGATGCGTTACGCGCGATAAGGCTGATGGCGTCCGTGTTGGTTGAGCGTGCGGCCAGGCGGTCCCGGTCGCATAGCGGAGCTCCGACGAGAGCCGCGAGCGGGATTATAACGTCATGCGTTTTTATCAGTGATTTTACAAGGTTTTCATCGCGCGCATCGCCGCGCACAATCGAAAACATGGGGTTGATACAACACTCGACAAGCGAGTTTTGCCCGTACATCAGGTTATCTACTACGGTTACGCCATGGCCTTCAGAAAGAAGTTGCGGCACAAGCACCGAGCCTATGTATCCCGCGCCGCCCGTAACAAGTATTTTCATCAATTATCCTTTTTGAATTTTGTATTGAAATAACGATATAAATTATACCTATTTTTCAAATTATTGTACAGTAAAACGGCGGTGTTCCCGTGATATGTAAACACCCGTTCAACCCTGAAATTTTGTTCCCGGATAAGTTCGTCAGCCAATTTGCGGGGCTGCAATTGTAAACTGCAAATTGTATCTGCGTACGGAATAAAAACGAAGTCGAATTCCGTCGCTGCAAGATGGCGTTTAATCGAATCGTTTATAATGGGATACGGTATTTTCCTGTCCCAGTGTATTTTTTTTACAAGCCCGTGTTTGGCAAGATAAAAATGGCTCGGGTCGGTTTCCATGGGCGCATAGACACGTACATTTCCTTCAATAGTATTTAAATATTCCATTAACTCATTATAAGGAAATACCTGGGTGTAGCGTTGCAGCAATGTCGTTCTCTGGAATGGATTCTCCTGCAATAGCGAATAATAAACCGCAAAAGTAATAATGCATATTTGAAAGGTAAGAGTCACCGCCCTTGAAGGAATCTTTCGTAACATTTCCGATAGGAATATGATAATGAATATGGCCAGCGGCAAGTAAAAAGGCTGGGAGTGCCGCGTGTAACCGATGGCTTCGGTAGCCGATATCATTATGTAGTAAACAATAAAGAGCGCCATTAGATAATTAATGACAGGATTCTTCCACTTGAAACGCAGCAGGACATAGGCGAATGAAGCCGCCGCAATAATGGCAAGTACATATCCAGTGGTGAGTGGTACATGGCTTATATTTGTAGCCAGTATCCGGGGGTCATAAAGGTTGGACAGGATAAGGCCGGCGTTGCGTATGTAATATATTTTTCCTATCAGGATAAACGGCATACCCGCGGCGATGGGTATCCAGAAACCTTTGAGAAAGTTCCAGTAAAACGTGCGATTTTCTTTTTTAAAGATAATAAGAGCAATAGTTATAGCGATCAAAAGAAATAGCAGCCCCATTAGAAGGCGCTTGTATAAAAGGCCGGTAGCAAGGAAAACAAAAGTTAACAGCATATCCCTGTATGACATGCGCATGGCCGCCTTGCAAAAATGGTAGGATGCCGCCGTAAAGAAAAATATGGTTCCACCCTCAAGTTCAGCGCTGTTGGCAAGATTGAAGAAGGAAGGAAACAACATAAAAACTAATATTGCAAATGGGCGCTGTATCTTTGCGCCTGCAAGTTCGGCAAAGGATGCGGCATAGGCCGCGGCCCCGGCTACAAAAAGCAATTGAACCAGCCGCGGCGCCCATTCGTGAATACCGAACAATCCGTACGCGTAAAGGTATAAGAACTTGCTTAACGGCGGATAGCGAAGGATAGTCTGCCATTTGCCGATTTCCATGTAAAACCCTTTATGTGCCAACACAAGAAAATAAAGGTTTACAATTATAAAGCCAATTATAATAATCGCTGTATTTCCCGTAGGTTGCCAAAGCTTTTTCCGCAGGCGTACGGCGATAAAAATTAGAAAGGCGGCCAATGCGGCCATAAACAAATGTACGATAAGCGGGTTTATCGCGGTAAATACATGGCCAAGCAGGTAAGCGGCCGGGCCGGCATGAGACTGCTCATCACCGCCTATAAGTATGGGAGTGTTGATGATCGGTATATGCAGGGCTGATACAAATATAACGGCAGCTATTTCCCCTGCGCGCGCCTTTAGCCGGGTCGCGAAAGTTGAGCTGGATATTTCCGTTGTTTCATCCCTCATACGAATGAAAAGCATGGGGACGGCTATGAGGAAATAGAATGCATTCAACAGCAAAAGCCTGACCGGCATAGGTACCGGTTGTAACCAGATAGGGTAGAGACAGTAACTGAAAATGAGAAAAACAAACAGGAAAAGCCTGATGTTAAATCCAAATTTATCGTAATGGTTTTCCATGCTGTTGCTGATTTGTATTCCCATATAGCCTATCTCCTTACACGAAAAAAAATTGCATTACCTGTTAGGTGTCTCTTTAGCGTTTTGAAGTTGTCGTCATTGCGAGCCCAAAGGGCGGGCAATCTCGCTTTTAATCAGAAGCAACGTCGAGATTGCTTCGCTCTCGCTCGCAATGACCTAAAACTGCTAAAGGGACACTCGGTTAGTATTTTTGATTATATGAATAGCCGCAAGCGATGCGGCAATTTCGTGAAAATTGGTTGTGGATCGGCCATATTTGCGGTTTACGAACGTTACCGGTATTTCGCCGAAAGTAAACCCGGCCATGAACAGGATGTACGCTATCTCGGACAATGCAATATGGCCGCTGGTGCGCAGGCCTGTCTTAATAATTGTTTCAGCAGCGGCTCTTGAGTAGACACGGTAGCCGTTAGTGCAGTCATTTATGGGCAGGCCGAGGTTCATGCGTATATACCGGTTTGCGCACGCGCTTAAAATTTTGCGGCCCGCCGGCCAGTTAATTATGCTGCTGCCGGCGATATAGCGCGAGCCTATAACGACGTCCGCTTCTTTCGTTTTTTCAATCAATTTCGGGAAATCTGCAGGGTCGTGTGATAAATCAGCATCCATCTCGGCTATAAGATCGAAACCGTTATTTATACCGAATGCAATGCCCTCGAGCACGGCGCTGCCGCGGCCCTTTTTCTTTTCCCTGGCAACCAGTTTCACAAGATGGTCGGCCGCCGACAGTTTCTCCACGATGCGCGCGGTACCGTCCGGCGAATTATCGTCAACAACGAGAATCGTGGCCTGCGGCGTGGCAAGGCGCATCGCAGGTATAACCCGCCCGATGTTTTCGGCCTCGTTGTATGTAGGTATTATTACAAGAGTATTCATTTTATCCATCAAAAATCATTTCCGTGTCATTGCGAGGAGCCCTGGCGACGAAGCAATCTCGTCGTTTTGATACGAAACAGCGAGAAGGCAGTGTCATAATTACGTTTTATAGTCAAAAGCCCCTGTTTTCGTCACTCCGGCGAAAGCCGGAGTCCAGATCTTCCGTCGAGACTGGATACCGGATTAAGGCATTTAAGGGATTCCGGTATGACGTACGGAGCAAAAGACAATTATGACACAGTCTGTTCGCTCGCAATGACAGCAACTTTGGCATTTCTTGCGTAACGTCAGTTCATAAATTATACGCCCGGTGCCAGAGTTCCAGCATCAGAAGGCTCCAGAGCCTGTAGCCGTGTTCCGCCGCTCCCTGGTTGTGTTCCTTTATCAGCCGTTCGACGGCATTTTTATCGAAATAGTTTCTTTGCAGAAATTGCGGAGATAAAAGGATGTCGCTGATATAGTTTTTCAAATCGCCGCGGAACCAGTGATGAACCGGTATCGCGAAACCCATTTTTTTCCTGTTAAGTATGGCGGCGGGCAGCATATTTCGCAGCGCTTTTTTAAGGATATATTTACCGGTCAGGCCGTGCAGTTTTAAACCGGCCGGCATGTGCGCGGCAAGTTCTATAAGCTCGTGATCCAAAAACGGGCTCCGCGCTTCAAGTGAATTTGCCATGGATGCTATGTCCATTTTAACCAGCAGGCATTCCGGCAGGTAGGACATTATATCCGTGTATAGAAGCCGGTCAATGTCATTATTTGCAGGCGCCCCGATAAACAAGTTTTCAAGGTGTGAAGAACAGTTTTTGCCGTCCAGGAGATTCCTCATGTCTGCGGAATAAAGAGCCGCCTTTCGTTCATCGTTGAAAATGCTGTGCCAGCGCAGGTTGCGCCTTGCGGGCGGTTCGTTCATTGCGGATAAGAAAATGTTAAGCCTGTTGAGTAACCTGCGCACATTTGCGTTTGAGGTATGTTTCAACAAAAAAGATGAAGCCGGCAAAAGCGGCGCCGACAACGTTTTTGCAACCGGTGCGACGGCTTTCGACAGCACAAAAGCGCGGTAACGGAGGTAGCCGGCAAAACTTTCGTCGCCCCCGTCGCCGTTAAGGGCTACGGTAACGTAGCGGCGCGTTTCGCGCGCAACGTAATATGACGGAAGAGCCGAGGAATCCCCGAACGGTTCATTGTAATGCCAGGCCAGTTTCGGCAGTATGTCAACTGTTCCAGGTTCAACTATCAATTCATGGTGATCGCTTCCCACGTGGCGCGCAACCTGGGCGGCGTACTTTAACTCGGAGTAATCCTCTTCCTTGAATCCGATGGAAAATGTTTTTACCGGCGTTGAAGATCCTGCGGCCATAAGCGCGACGACGGCGGATGAGTCTATCCCTCCGGAAAGGAATGCGCCCAGCGGCACGTCGCTAATCATGCGCAGGCGCGTCGCCTCATTTAGCTTGTCAATAACCCTTTCTTCCCACTCGCGCGCGGAGAAATTTGATTTTGTCGTAAAATCAACGTTCCAATAACGTTCTATGCGTGTTGAGCCGTCCGCGTTGCAAATAAGAAAATGCGCCGGCGGCAGCTTGAAAATGTTGTTGAATGCGCTTAATGGGGATGGTACGTACTGGTATGTGAGATAAAGGTCAATCGCTTCGCGGTTTACGCTTTTTTCGATACCTGGAAATTCTAGAAGCGATTTGATCTCGGATGCGAAAACAAGATGGCCGTCGTTTTTCGTGTAGACAAGCGGTTTTTTGCCGATTCGGTCGCGGGCAAGAAAAAGCAGGTTCTTTTTGCTGTCGAATATGGCAAACGCGAACATGCCCCGCAGCGATTGAAGAAGCCCCGTGCCGCGTTCCTCGTAGAGATGAACGATCACTTCGACGTCGCTGTTGGTATAAAACCGGTGGCCGCTCTTTTCAAGCTCCGCTCTAAGCTGTTTGAAATTATATATTTCCCCGTTACAAATTACCGTAACGGTTTTATCTTCGTTATAAATCGGCTGGTTGCCGGTTTTTATGTCAATTATGGAGAGCCGCCGCATACCGAGAGCCGCGTGCCGGCCGATATGTATGCCTTCGTCATCCGGGCCGCGATGCGCGAGGCTATTGCACATCGCGCGGAGAACCGGCTCGTCCGTTTGCCGTTCCAGAGGTTTGGAATAATTAAACCAACCGCAAATTCCACACATTTTTATAAAGTTCCATATAGCGTTGAGTTATATTCTCAACCGAGGTTTTTTGTTCCGCGAAAGACCTCGCGTTTTGTCCAAGTTGCCGTCTTAACGATTGATCTCCAATCATCCGTTCGATTGCCGCGCAAAGTTCGTCCGGCTTTCCGGGTTCATAAAGTATGCCTGTGCGGCCGTCGGTTACAACGTCAATATTTCCGCCTATCCTGGTAACTATGCACGCAAGGCCGCAGGCCATAGCTTCCAGCAGCGCGCCGGAGAGGCCTTCACCGAACGACGGAAGAACGAATACATCGCTGGCGCGGAATAAGTCGGCCGTAGCTTCCTGCTGCCCCATGAAGCGGACACAACGCAAACCCGCGGACTGTGTTTTTAAGTGTGATTCAAGCGATCCGGATCCCACGATTATAAGTAAGTGTCGCGCCGTGGGATTGTTTTTCTCGAAACGCCGCCAGGATTCCAGAAGTGTTTCAACGCCCTTTCCCGGCTCAAACCTGCCGGTGTAATTTATTATGACGGCATCTTGCGGCAGGCCGAATTTCTGCCGGATCAATATCTTGCAATTTGATTCGCAGGGCGTAAACCTGGCCGTATCAACGCAATTCGGAATCACGACGATTTTGTTTGCAGGGAATTTTTCGCGGAGAAGCTCGTCTTTAATTTCATTGCTGGGGCATACAAATGCGGAAATGTTTTTTCTTATGAAAGCAAGTTTAAGTTTACCGTACCATGTTGCCACCGAGGTTGCAACGTCTCCGCTGCCGCGGCTGCCGCCGATTTTCAGGATAGCCGGTTTCCCTGTAAGTTTTGCAGCCATGGCCGCGAGTATTGCCGGCGAAGATGCAAGGTTTGCATGAAGTATTTCAAACTTACCGCGCCGCCGTAACAGCCACAAAATGCCGTAAATAATAAAAAAAAACGATCCCACTTTGTTAAGCAGCGGAAGGCCGACGCGGTGAACACGGATGCCGCCGATTTGTTGTAAAGGAGTTTGTTGCGGCAGTCTTTGGGTGAGAACGAATGTTTCAATATTATTTTTTATCAATGAGCCGGATAGCGTGCGGCACTGTATTTCCGACCCTGATTGTACCGGGTAAAAACGGGCAATAATCATCGCAACGCGCATTGACAGATGATAACAAATTTAACCTCGTTTTTCAAGCCGAATTAACTCATTAAGCGTTATCTTTTCGCGTATCATGCCGATTATACCCAAAGAAGATACAGTGGCAAGCTGCAGGAAATGAAGCGTTATGATATAGCCGAAGGCAAGATTTTTATCTATACCGATGAACGACAGCGAGGTAACACCCAAAAACTCTACGGTTCCCACATATCCGGGGGCCGTAGGAAGCACTACGCCTGTTCCTATAACCAGCATTACCAGAAATGCCTGCGGTAATGTAAGCCCAAGGTTAAAAGCCTTGCCAACAATGTAAAAAACGCTTCCTTCGAAGCTCCACACCAGCAGGGACAGCAAAATCACCTTGATAAGGCCGCGGCCA
This sequence comes from Elusimicrobia bacterium RIFOXYA2_FULL_50_26, assembly GCA_001800355.1. Classification (GTDB taxonomy): domain Bacteria; phylum Elusimicrobiota; class Endomicrobiia; order Endomicrobiales; family XYA2-FULL-47-53; genus XYB2-FULL-50-12. Next base: position 7,527 of record MGVF01000099.1, on the reverse strand, counting down.
TGGGCAAATATGGTTAACCCGCTTACAAAATTTGTAAAAATATCCCTTATGCGTCCGGCGAATTTCTGCGGCAGAGGCATGCGCGAAAACAACGCAAGCGCTTTTTCCTTGTGGCGCACGAAGAAAAAAAGAAATACAAGCGCTCCCACGAATAACGAGCTTCCCGCAATCATGGACTTCTTAGCCCACGACGGAAACGGCAAGAGGCCTATAGTGATGAAAAAAATGCACGCATAGCTAAAACCGTCGAAGAGCCGTTCAACTACAACCGTGGCAAACGCCCCGCTCCTGGATATATTGAATTTTTGTCCAGTTATATTGGCGCGAATCACTTCCCCCAGCCGCAAGGGCAGGACGTTATTCATGAAAAAGCCCATGGTAACGAAAAAAAACAATCTTGCTGCTTTAAGGGTGGCAAGCGGAGCCAGCAACTGCTTCCAGCGTACGCTTCTTACCACGAAGGCAAGAATGTAAGCAAGCAGCGCAAGTGCTATAAACCTGCGGTCTGCCTGGCGAATGTAGAGCCAGCAGCTGGCAAGGTCAACCTGCCTTAGCGTAAGCCACAAAAACACGGCGCCCAGTATAATCCCGATCAAAAATTTCTTATTAATGGCAGTTCTCCTTATTGAATGATTTCAATGCTTCGCTGTACTTCTTATTGAACCTGTTGTAACGCACGGCCATTTCAAGCGCTTGCCTGGCTTTATCTTGCTCGCCGGCAACCCTGTAAAGCCATCCCAGGTCAGCCCAGTATGCGGCATTCGAAGGAAAACGTTTTATTGCACTGTTTTGCGCCCGGATTGCCATGGCAATTTCCGAAGCGCCGCCCGAATTAACATAACGTGTCAAATGAATTTCTGCTATCTTTGCATGGTATGGCGATGGAAGCGAATCGTATCGTATGGCGTTCAAATATGAACGTTCGGCCATGTCAAGATTGTTATCAAGCTGATAATACATGCCGTTCCGGTATTGTATATGAGCGAGCAGCGGCTGTGCCGAATAAAAATAAATCACTGCCAGGGCGGCGGCGCCAAGCAAACGGTGTGCCGATGGATTATTACGTAATTCAAAGTGTCCGCTAAACACGCTCCCAATCAGAACCCAGAACAAAAGCTGCGTGGCGGGAACAAAAAAGCTGTAGTCGAACATGTTGATCATAAGAAATCCGCCGACGGACAATAGTATCGGCAAAAAAAGCGAATCACCCGTGGCTTCCGCCTTGATAAGACGGAAACATGCCACAAAAAAATATGACAAGACAGCCAGCATTGCCATGGCGCCCGGTATGCCGGTTTCCGCCATCAACTCAACGGGAAGATTGTGAGCAAAAATAGTGTTGACAGTCAGCTGTGGCCTGTAGGCCAGGTAAAGATTACCGAAATTTCCCCATCCTATGCCGCTGAATGGATGTTCAAGAAACATCGCTAAAGCCGAACGCCACCACAGGAGCCTGTCCGTCAACATTCCGCCGTTGAAAGCGAGTTGCTTCATATGGGTAATAGCCAGTAGCAGTGCGGCAACTACAGGGAACAGCAACAACATGTATTTTGCCAAATGGCCCGGCCGGTGAAAGCGCCAGTACAGGTAAAGGCCGCACAGGAATGATGTAAATATTGCGATGCGCGATTTTGTAATTACTATCCCGAGGAATATAATCACGGGCAATAATGCGCGAAATACCGGATGAACAGTCCTGTCATTTGAAAAAATAAACGAAAGCGGAAAAACAAGAACAAGATAACCGGCAACGACGTTAACGTTGATGAAAAGTGCAGATTCGATAAAAGAATATGTTTTCAGCGCCGTAGTCACATTTTGCAAGCCAGTAACCAGCGTAACTACGGATAGAAAAAAACCTGTAACTAGTGGAACGCGCAGTAACTTCTTTTTGTCATCAAGTGACAAAAACGAAAAAAGATATGCCGCAAGCAATCCGCCGGAAAGCATTACCAGCTCATTACGTACATGTGCGCGCTCATCTTTGGCAAAAACAAGCGATACGACGACGGCAAGATAAAAAAATAACAATAAGACGTCCCTGCGTGGTTCTATATGAATTTTGCAGGAACTCCAGAGAATGACAAAAGTTGTGGCGAGAATAAGCAGTACTACGATCTGGGTCGGGATGTCCCATGAAAACCGCACGAGCGGAGCCAGTGCGAGAATTAAACCCACAACGGAATAAATAATTTTCTGCAGCGATGATGATTTAAAGGATGGCAGGTTTAACAACGTGAGTATAAAGCCTAATCAATGATTTGAGGTGTTATGAATACAAGCAGTTCCGAACGTTCTTTTGTATTCACATCCCGGCGGAAAAGATGGCCTATAATGGGTAATTCACCAAGAAGCGGTACTTGCGTTCCCAGTTTGCGATCCTCTTCGCGGATAAGTCCGCCTATAACGATAGTTTCACCATTTTTTACCATTACGGTTGTGTCTGCCTGGCGCGATGCAATAATGGGGCCGGCGGCGGAAAGAGCGGTTACAAGGCTGACCTCCGGTTTAATTTTCAATGTTACGCGCTGGTCGGTATTTATTGTAGGCACAACGTCCAATTTGATACCGACATCCTGCCACTGGGTACTTGCCTGCGAAACGCCGTTACTGACTGTAGTGGTCTGGAACGGAACGCGCTGGCCGATCAGTATTTTCGCGGCCTGGTTGTTAATGGTTGTAACCCTGGGGTTTGATAATATCTTGGATAAACCTTTTTGTGATAATGCGGACAAGATGCCGGTGAGCACATTATTGTCAATCATTATACCGAATGCTATTGACCCGATCTGGCCTTCAACAGGCGATGCATTTAGTGATACCCCTGTTCCACCCTCCGCTGTTGTAAGTGGCCGGATAACACTGCCGCCTACTGTTGCACCGGTGCCCATTGATGAATCCCCTGTTGATGCCTCGGTTCCCCCGATGGCAATGGATACGTTTCTTTCATTATAGGCGCTGGAAGCATATTGCCATTGTATACCCAAATCAAAGTTATCGGTAAGGATTACTTCAATAAGTTTCGCTTCAATTATAACCTGGGGTGGTTTAAGATCAAGTTCAGAAATAACCTGTTCAACAGATATCAATCCGTCGGGTGTATCCGTTACGACCAGGCTGTTAGTCCTCGCGTCAATTGAAATATTGCCTTTACGTCCCTCGGCATTCCTTATGGAATCAAGATTGAGCTTAACTTCTTCGGCCTTGGCATAGTTAAGCGGGAAAATTTTAGTGAATGTTACGGCCTGGGAGCGTTCGTCCGCAATCTTCTGCGGTGTTGCGACACGAAGTATATTCGGCCCCTGCACCTGGCTTACAAGTCCCCTTATTGCAAGAATGGTTTCGAAAGCCTTGTCAAAAGGCACATCCTCCAGGTGAATGCTTACCGTACCGGTAACATCGGATGCATAAATGATGTTTATGCCGCTCTTGATCGAAAGAATTCTCAAAATATCACGTATATCCGCATCCTGAAAATCAAGGGTAACGAGCTTTTTTGGAAGTTGTATTTTCATGTTCGAGGCAGCCGCTTCCCGTTGTGAGTTTATGGATGCAGGTGCACTCTCAACCGGTTTTGCCATGGTGCTTCGGGGGGCAACGGTTGTCTTCGGAGTTGCTGCGATAGTGGCTGCCTTGACAGGCTCTTCCTGCTTTTTATTTTCTGCGAGATCGCTTTTCCCGGCGGTAGAAGTTGTTGTTGAATCTCCCGGGTTTAGCGTAAGTGTTACCCGTGTGCCTTTACCATTAAGCTGGTATTCCGCCATACTGTTCATGTCGAGAACAACCCGCGCAATTTTAACGGGGTCATTCTGAAATTGCCCACCCCGTATTCTTTTTATTGTTTTGCCGTCAACTTCGATATTTTTTTGCTTAAGATTCAGCTCGGTGTTGGTAAATTCAATTATTATTCTGGGCGGATTTTCTATCTTGAAGGCATGATACTTCGTTTCACCGGATAACGAAACGACCACTGAATTGTCATTTACCGATACTTTATCAAGCGTAACGAAATTTTTGTCGGCAAAAAGCAAAGAGTAAGCGTTAAATATTAATGTAATTGAAGCTAAAAAAATTCGGGCCGTCTTCATGATGTCCTCCGGGTTAATCTTTTTGCCTGAGTAGTAGTTCTTTTTTTGTTTTATCGGGAGCGATTATGATGACGCTTTCCTTTTTTATCGTACCCGTTATACCTTTTACTATCCGCTGGCGGTTGTCAAACAACAAGGTTCCTCTGAGTATGTAGGAAACTCCTCCTCCGGATATTATAGCCATTTTCTGTTTGCCATCATCAAGTATGCCTTTTAAGGTCAATGTGCCGATGTTGGGTACGCGCACTTCCTCGGAGTTGGAAATAATCGCGCCTTCCGCATTTAGCGCAATATAAGGATCTCTAAAACGTTCGCCTTTGTATATGTGTTTTGGTATTTCCTTTTTGGCAACAGTCGTAGATATGGATACAGCTGGCGGTGTAAAATCAATGGGAGCGGGGGCATATGAAGCTTGTTCGTTATTCCCGCAAGACACTAAAATCAGACCGTATAGAGTGACCAGAACAGGGGTAAGATAACGCGTAAGCGTCATTTTAAATTATCCTTTGAAAACATAAGCAACCAGTGTGAACGTAGCATTGATCGTAGTTTCGCTGTCTTTGCCACCGGATGTTGTCATGTTTATATTTTTTGCATTAAGAATGCGCGTTTGCTGCCCTAACTCTGCAAGAAAATGTGCCAGGGAATGGTAGGAACCCTGAAGCGTAATCTGGAACGGGACCTCGTTAAAATTTGGCTGTGAAGTTATGGGCGCCGGTGAAAAGCTTTGTATTTTCAAATGATAACGTTGCGCGGTGCGTGTTATGGTGCGTATAATATCCGGTATTTCCTTGTTGCGAGGCAATGATTTTTCAAGTTCGGTAACTTCGGTTTCAAGTATGCGCATTTCTGCCTGCAGTTTAGGCAGTTCCATCGCTCTTCGCTTCATCTCGGCCAGTTTTGATTCCGCTTCCTGCAATTGCGACAATGCTTCCTTATTTTTCAAGTCAAGAGGCTTAATAAGGTATTTGAAATATACAAAACCCGCCATTGCCGCAAAGATGAAGAGAATAATAAGGTTTTGCTGAAGTTTTTTTGTCATTGTTTTTTCTTTTGATAAACGAAATCCAGCTTAAATGATGATGAAGGATTTTTGTCGCCGCCTGTTGTTATGGCACCAACCTCAACGTTGGAAAAATTGAGGTTTGAAGAAAGTGAAGTTATTAAATCTGCTATAGAGTAATTGTCAAGCGCCAATGCGTTAAGGGTTGCTGTCATCCGGCCTTCAGCCTGGGATTGTGTTGTAAGTGATGCAAACCAGATGTTAGCCGGCAAAAGCTGGAGAATTTCTTCCATAAAAACAGGATAAATCAACCGCCAGGCCATTAGCGAGCTGATAACGTTTTTCTTGGTTTCAAGAACGGCTTTTGTTGCCTGCAGCGCTTCTACCTGCCGCACTATGCTTTCATATCTATTGAGTTCCTGCTGGGTATTGCCTATGCGTACCTGCAAATTTCTGTAATAAGCTATTTTCATCGTGTAACGCAGCATTCCCAAACCAAAAAGAATAGCAACCGCAATGCAGGCAATGACGAAGATTTCCCTGCGCTCCTCTTTTCTAATAAGTTCTGATGGCAGTAGAGTAACTTTTATCATTTTATTTTTTTATTATGTCGTTTTCGCGCCGCATGCCAAGGCCTACTGCAATTGACAGATGTGTTGCAAAATTTTCAGGGACTGTTTCGCCCCCGTAGACATTTTTGAGCGGATTGAATACTTCGACGGGTAGTTTTATTTCCTGGCTCAGGTACTTATCAAGGTTTTTCAGATTAGCTGAGCCGCCGGTAATAAGTATTCGGTTAATACTTCTGTCAGGATTCTGCGAAATGTAAAAATCTATGGAACGGTGTATTTCAGCTACAAGGTCGCGTGCGACAGGCGTGATGGCCGTTGAAACTTGCAACGCTTCCTTCTGATTATCGGCAAGTGTCTTTTCCTTCTCTTCCACTGTAACAAGCAGGTTGTGCCGTAATTTCAAGTCCTCTGCCGTTTTTGTATCGCATGCCAGGTTTCGCTGTATCGCTTTTGTAAATGAGTTCCCGGATATAAAGACATCACGTACAACGCGCGGGATACGGTTTTCAACAATGGAGATGTTCGTTACGCTTGCACCTATGTTGATAAGGACAACGGTTTCCATGACGGATGGGTCTGTGTTGAGTTCATACGCATTTGTCAGGGCAAAAGCGTCAACGTCTATGATAATAGGGCGGAGGCCCAAATCATTAAAAATGTCAATCCTGCTTTGAACGACTTCCTTTTTTGCGGCAACCAGGATTGTTTCCATCTTTTTCTGGCCTTCTTCTATAACATCGCCCAGCGTATGGAAACCCAGGTTAACTTCCCTGATGTCAAACGGGATATACGGTTCGGCTTCAAATTGGATCGTCTTGGTAAGTTCTTCGTAGGAGAGTTTGGGGAATTTTACATAACGAACGATTACCTGGTTTCCGGATATTGAACTGATAACGTTTTTCGTGGCTATCTTTTCCCTGGCCAGGAATTCGCCGATTCTTGTGGTAGCTATATTTTTTCTATCCTGCGGGGAAAGTTCCACCGAGCCATCGCTGACAGGGATTAATTCCCACCTGGCAAGCGAATACTTGCTGCCCGAGTGTTTGAGATAGACAATTTTAATTGAGGAAGCGCCTAAGTCAACGGCTATGGCGTCTTTTGATTTAAAGAATGGAAAAGAAGGTAGTTTCATTGCGGGTAATATAGGCATTTTACGCTACTTATAACAGATTTAACTCAAGTTGTCAAGTTTTTTTATTTTTTACCTGAAGAAATTCATCAGTATTTCCGGGAAAAGAATGTTAAAATATGCGCCCAGTGCGATAAACGGGCCAAACGGCAGGTAGTCCCTGCGGCGCATCTTTTTAGTGAATATCAACGCCATCCCCGCCATACTTCCGGCAAGAGATGCTGCAAATAATGTTGATACGGTCGCGGGTATTCCAAGGAGAGCGCCAAGCCCGCCAAGCAATTTTACGTCTCCTTCTCCCATGGCTTCCTGCTTGAATATCTTTTTGCCGGCATATCCCGCGATTAGTAGCGAAAGTGCGCCGAAAATTCCCCCGCCCACAGAATGAAGCAGCCTTAGTTTCCAATCGTTTCCCAGAGACAGGTTAAAAAAGCTGCTTCCCACACCTGCAATAGCTATCATAAAACAAAGCAAATCAGGTATAATCTGGTAAAAGAAATCAATGCCTGAAATAATAATGAGAAGCAGCGCAACGAAAAGGTATACCGGCAAAATAGGTTGCAGCGGGTAACGCCATGCTATGGATGCAAAAACAATGCCGGTAAGCAGTTCAACCATGGGATATTGCAGCGGTATACCGGCGCCGCAGTAGCGGCATTTGCCTTTCAGCGCGATAAAACTGAGCAGAGGCACATTGTCATACCAGTTGATCTGGTGTTTGCAGCCCGGGCAATG
>MGVF01000098.1 GCA_001800355.1 Elusimicrobia bacterium RIFOXYA2_FULL_50_26 | reverse complement strand
GATTGCAAGCGTGAATGGAATAATATTATATAACCTTGTAATACGCTCATAAGCCGGGTGAACTATGCCGCCCAGTTTCATAATAATAGGGTTATATATGACGAAAGCTATTGATAGAATGCTTGAGAAAATGAACAGCGCCGCGCGGCCGGATCTGGCAGAGAAAACAACGAAAGTAAATGAGACAACCGCCGCCGTAACCAGCGGGTCTAAAACCAGCGTATTAAGAGCGACAACCGGCCATTTTCCGTAATAGGCGACAGGCCAGCTTCCGCCGGTGCCGTTAACCGTAAGGTATGCCGGATTTATATTCGGTGTAAGCACAAGGAAACCGTATGCGAACAACACAAGCCCCGCGCAGGAAGCAAGCGCGACGGCTGAAAGCCTTCTAATATTTATAAATTGCGGCCTCGCCAGCAGCGCCCAGAAAAGAAATGCAAACAGGAGAAAGTAAGTTTTGGATTGAATATATAAATGTATCGTGCCGTCCGCAAGAAAAAGCAGCGGGAAGAAGAAAAGCAGCCGCCTGTTGCCCGCCGAAACGTAATCCAGCGCAAGAGTCAGGATCACTGGCAGAAAAATTCCAATGGAAATATAGTTGTTGCAGGCGGCAAGTTCCGAAAGCAGCCATGCCTGGCCGCCGGCCGGCGCATTGGGGTTATACACGTAATAATAAACAAAATAAAAAAGCAGCGAAAGAACCGCAAGCCGGTTGCTGCCGAACAGCTTGCGCGCGAAAATAAACTGTGCCAGAAGCCCTATGGGGACTATAAACTGCGGCAGGTAAATCCATATTTTCACGGGATCAATTTTCGTTATCCAGGAAATGGCGCCCATCAGCCCGTAATATGAATTGTAAAGGTTTAGATTGTGCTGGAAATCCTTGAAATAGCACGAGTGCTGCTCAAAAAAACCGAACGCGGCTATTTTCCGTATTGCGCTTACATGCACCAGGAAATTCCCGCTTGTAAATCCGCCGAAATAGTCCGCCATAAGCACGCCCGCAAGGATTATCGCGCCCAGCAGCAAGGCCGTCCATGACTCCATACGCATTGCGGTAGAATAAACTGCGCGGCGTTTTTTAATGTAAAGCGCATAAAAAACTATCCAGACAAGCACGACGGAAAGATAAATCGCGCAAAAAGAGCCGACGCCGAGTTTCGTCACATAGGCGAGAGTAGTCCATGGAAATATAAAAACGTAGCCGGCGCACAGGCTGTATGGTATTATCTCAAGCAGGTCGTATTCCTTGTTTTTAAGAAAAACTTTAGCGAGAAAATAACCCGGCAGGTAAATGAATATATAATAGTAGAACCCTATGGCAATATAAGGCGATAGAATGGCGGGTTTTCCGGTAAGCGTTACCAGCCCGAATACAACCAGCGCTATGTTAATGGCAAGAAAAGTCATGGATGATACAGCCTCCGCAGAGCAAGCAGCCTTGAGAACATTGCAAAGCTGTCGCGTAAAATATGCACACGGGATACCGGCGAGTTAAGCCATTTTACCGGCAGCTCCTTTATTTTAAAACCGCGCCGCTGCGCGATGAGAAGCGCTTCAACGTCGAACGCAAAATTTGAGGTAAGCATGTCGCCGAATACTCCCGTGGCCGCGCGCCGGTTGAACAATTTAAAGCCGCATTGCGTATCGCGATAATTAAGCCCCACGATAAGGCGCATGAAGAGGTTGAATATTTTCCCCATCCATTCCCTGTAGAACGGCTGGCGCAATGCGATGAGGGAATCCTTCAATGCGCGCGAACCTATTACAATATCGCAGCCGCCGTCAATTTCTTTTTTCATGCCGGCGAATTCCTCTATCGGCGTTGACAGGTCTGCGTCCGTAAAAAGGACGTACTCCCCGTTTGCGGCAAGCATACCCGTTTTTACCGCGCAGCCCTTGCCGCGGTTTGGCCTGTCAGCGATAATTTTTACAGGGAAAGATAACCTGTCGCAGACTGAGCGCGCCACATCCGCAGTGCCGTCCACGCTGCCGTCGTCTACGACGATTATCTCAAATGCCGCATTGGACGCGCGAAAATAATTAATGATTTTTTCCAGGGTCAGGGAAATTCGCCCCGATTCGTTATAGGCGGGGATAACGATGCTTATTTGCGGAGTTTCCATATTTTTCCGAACAGGTACGAAAAAAAGTTTACCGCTCCTCTCATCTTCCGGTAGAGGTCCGGCAATGATTTTGTTGAAAAGAGAAAACGCAGCATGAAGGCGGGGCGCAAATAGAAGGATTTTAGTCCTTTGTCAACGAAATAATTTATTTCCTTCTGCGATATGTTGGGATAGGATACTACGCCCTGCTGTTCGCCGGAGGCGTTCAGCCAGCGGCTCCACTCCCTGGTGCGCAGCCAGCCGCTTTGTTCGCAAAGCGTAAAGAATTCGGTGCCGGGGAAAGGTACGGCGCCGGAAAACTGGGCGGTGTTAAGGCCAAGCGACATGGCAAATGATATGGTTTCACGCGCCGTGGCAGGGGTTTCGCCGGGCAGGCCGATGACGAAACACCCATGCACTGCAAGCCCTGCCTCTTTGGCAAGCGCGGTGAGGTTGCGGGATTGTTCAATTGTTATGTTTTTGTGCATGGCATCCAGCACGCCTTGCGATCCGGACTCAAAGCCGACCAGAAGCTCGCGGCAGCCGGCGCGTTTCATGAGGCCGAACAGCTCACGGTCTGCGGTATCAACACGTGCGTTTACCGAAAATGTAATTTTGAGGTTGCGGCGCAGTATCTCCTCGCAAATGGCCGATGCCCTGTTCTTGTCAACGGTAAACGTGTCGTCCTCGAAGAAAAACTCCCCGCCTTTTAACACCTGCGGGCAAAGGCGGATGTCATGCTCTATTTCATCGGCCACGTTTGCCGGGCTGCGGAAACGGTATTTATATCCGTGCATCACCTGCGGCCAGAGGCAGAAGATACACTTGTTCGGGCAGCCGCGGCCGGATATTATATCTATGTACGGGTATAGTTTCCCCCCGTCAAAGTAGTTTAACAGGTTCAGGTGCTGCCATGCGGGGAATGGCAGTTCGTCGAGGTTATTTATAAGCGGCCTTGGCGCTGTAATGTGCGCCTTGCCGCCGTTGTAATATGCTATGCCCGGCACGGAAGCGGGGTTTTTGATATTTATGATCGCATCCCGCACGGTGTAATCGTATTCGCCGATGCAGGCAACGTCAACGCTGCCGCGCGCCTTGAGCAAGGTTTCTTCCGGCAACGAGGACACATGAGGCCCCACCATTATAACCGTTGCGCCGGAAACTTCTTTAACAATGGAAGCGCACTCGATGTCGGAATCTATCGAGGGAGTGGTAGAATCAAGAACGACGTAATCCGGACGCTCCGCACGCACTACTTGCGCGAACTTTGATTTATCCCAGTTCATCGCAGGGAAATCATACAGCTTAACCTGCGCGTTCTTTATATCGCGTTCAAGCACGGCCGTTGCGTACGCAAGCCAGTCCGGCGCGCGCAACACCCTGCCCCGCGTACGCGCAGCCCAGCGCTGTGTCCGGCAGAAGTCAGGCACAAAAGGTTCGTTGATTACAAGTATTTTCAAATTAAAGGTACTCCTGGATAGTGTTGTAAATTAACGGTATTTGATGTTGAGCATACTTGCCAGGAAGGCTGTAAAGATTGTTTGAATTCCCATGACTATGAGGGTAAGGGAAAACAGTCCGGTTTTTACCTGGGCCAGGGGGCCGAAGTTGTTTTGCGCCCATACGTAAACAATGTAGCCTATGCCGGCCGTGCCGGCAAGTATGAAAATCAAGCCGGTAACAAGCGAACGTTCAAGGGTAATCATGTCGAGTATCTTTTTGGTGGCGGGATCCTGCTCGAGGGCGATGGCATGGGCGAATAATTTTGCGGCGTGGCCGAGGTGCAATATCTGCCAGCCCAGCAGCGTAAATAGCGAGCAAAACACCATGACATGGAGGTCCCATGGCCTGCCGAAAAGCATAACCGGGCCGGCAAGCAGCCTTGCGAACGCTATGAAGCTTGTGATAAATATGGCAAGTCCCGGCCATAAAAACACGTATCCGGGCGAGTACAGAAGCATAAAACGCATATGCCGCCAGGCGTCACGAATCGAAGAAAGCTTGGATTCCCCCATTCGCGGGTAATAAGTTATGGGAATCTCGGCTATTTTAAGTTTTTTCTTGAGTGCATGAATAACCATTTCCGACGCAAATTCCATGCCGGTGGTGTGAAGGTTCATCCTTGCGTAAGCTTCTTTTGTAAAGCTGCGAAGGCCGCAATGGGAATCGGAAACCGTGCCTCCGAAAAATAGGCGCAATATGCCGGAGAGTATGGGGTTTCCTATGTAACGGTGGGACCAGCTCATGGCGCCGGGAAGTATCTTCCCCTTGAACCGCGAACCCATGACAAGATCGCAGCCCTGCCGCAATGGGGCTACAAACTGATCTGCCATTGAAAAATCATACGTATCGTCGCCGTCGCCCATTATTATAAACTTGCCGTAAGCCTCATCTATGCCGCGGCGAAGGGCGCTGCCGTATCCTTTTCGCGTTTCAAACAACACGCGGGCGCCTTCGCGCCGGGCGACCTCTACTGATGCGTCGGTTGAGCCATTGTCAACGACAACTACTTCGCCGCCAAGGCCGGCGCGCTCAAATCCCGTTTTTGCCTTACGGATGCAGGCCGCGATGGTTTTTTCTTCGTTCAGGCATGGGATGACTACTGAAATTTCCACCGGTTTATCGGTCATACAAACTCCATGAATACCTGGTTTGCAAGAAGTTTCCCCTTGCGCGTAAGACGGATATGCGAACCTGCTGTTTCGATAAGGCGGCTGGATGTAAGCTTTTTAATGGAGTCGCCGTAGATGTCGGTTATGCCGGTTCTAAGCGCAACGCCACCGTTAAGCCGGAGTTTCAGTATCATCTCTTCAGCAAGTTTAACCCGCGTGCTGATTTCATCGGTTTCCGATACCGCGTTTTTTCCGCTCTTAATCGCAGAAATGTAGCCGGATACGGAATCAATATTCTTGAACCTGCGGCCGTTTAGATAAGAGGCGGCAGCGGGGCCAAGGCCGATATACGATTCGTTATTCCAGTACACAAGGTTATGCCGGCAGGCGTAGCCCGGCTTTGCCCAGTTGGACAACTCGTACTGCTCAAATCCGCAGCTTTGGAGATAGTCCATCGCAATCTCATAAAGGGCGGCCTGGCTGTCCTGCGAAACAACCGTGCCGGCGCGGCTTAAAGGAGTGTCGTGTTCTATTGTCAGAGGGTAGATTGACAGGTGGTCGGGGCCGAGAGCCATTGCGCGTTTAAGATTTTCAAGCCATGCGCGTTCGCTTTGCCCGGGGAGGCCGTAGATGAGATCAATGCTTACGTTTTTGAAACCCGCCTTGCGCGCGCGCAGGAATGCGGCGACGGCATCGCGTGACGTATGGATTCGTCCCAGCATGGCCAGTTCGCTGTCGTTAAAGGATTGAACTCCTATGCTCAGGCGGTTAACGCCGTTTTCAGCGAATGACTTGCATGCGGCTGCGGTTAGCGATTCGGGGTTTGCTTCGGCGGTTACCTCTGCTGATTCGCTTATGTCAAAACTTGAGCGCATCGCGGCAAACAATTTGTTTAGCAGGCGGGCGGGAAGGATGCTGGGCGTACCGCCGCCCAGATAAACCGTGCCTGCCCGCGCGCCGCCGTGGAATGACATTTCATTTATCACCGCATTTATTAAAGAAGCGGCATGGCGGGGATTGAAGTCCGTGGAATAAAAATCACAATAGCCGCATTTGCGCCTGCAAAACGGGATATGAATGTATAACCCGGCGGGAACGCGCTGGCTTATTGCATTTTTGCGTAACATTAAATTTATTTTGCTTTTTCCTTGAATAGTTCGGCTACGCCCGCAATGGAACCCATGACTCCGCTTGTCTCAAGCGGCAGGAATATCTTTGTCGCGTTACCGTCGGCGACTTTTTGCAGCGTCTCAAGGTATTTTATTGCGATAAGGTCGTTTGAAGGCTTACCGGAATGAATTGCATTGTAAACAATTTCTATCTGGTATTTTTCCGCGTCGGCAACGCGGCGAATCGCCTCCGATTTTCCCTCGGCCTCAAGAATTGCAGACTGTTTCGCGCCTTCGGCTTTCAGTATCGCGGCCTGTTTGAACCCTTCGGCGTCAAGTATCGCGGCGCGTTTTTCGCGTTCGGCCTTCATCTGCTTGGACATCGAATCGGTAATATCCTGGGGCGGATCAATTTTCTGTATCTCAACGCGGGAAACCCTTACGCCCCACTTGTCGGTGGCTTCGTCCATTACTTTGCGCAGTTGCACGTTTATCTGTTCGCGCGAGGTCAGCGTCTGGTCAAGCTCCATGTCGCCGATGACGTTACGCAGGTTGGTCTGTGCAAGTTTCAGCGCCGCGATTGCAAAATTTGCGACGTTGTATACAACCCTCGTCGGATCCGTAATCTGGAAATATATAATGGCATCTACGGTAACAAGAACATTGTCGTTGGTTATAACATCCTGCGGCGGCACGTCAATAACCTGCTCGCGCATGTCAATCTTGCGAATGGCCTGGAACGGCGGAAAAATAATTACAAGTCCGGGGTCCGCGGTGCGGGTGTACTGCCCCAGGGTCTCGATTAACGCCTTTTCATACTGCTGAACAATGCGAACAGCCCTGAAAACATAAATCACTGCGAAAATTGCAAGAATAAGTAATAATGCCGGTGGCATGGTAAGCCTCCTTTAATTAGTTGAAGATTTCTTTACTTCGAGATGCGTGCCTTTTACTGCAACTATTTCGACATACGAGTTTTCACTTATTTCAACGTCTGAAAATGCGCGCCAGACGTCTCCCTGTATTTTTATCGTTCCCGGCTGCGGCGGGCGTATGGGTTCTATCACCCAGGCTTTCTGCCCGATAAGGGAATCAACGTTTGACTTGCGCGGCGAAACCACAAAAAACCTGCGCGCTATCGGCCGCAGGAAATATATGGAAAGCATGGAAACAAACACGAACACAAGCCATGGAATCCAATACGGAGGATGCCCGTAACAGGAAACCGCCGCGCCGAGTGAGCCGATGGATAAACATGCGAAAAAGAAAACACCCGGCGTCAGAATTTCTATAACAAGCAATATTACCGCCGCTATAATCCATGTTGAACACGCCATTTTAACCTCCCGTTATATTAAGCAACCGATGTTATGCAAGAAATGCCAAAGTTACTGTCATCGCGAGCGTACAGGCCGTGTCATAATTACATTTTATAGTCAAAAGCCACTGTTTTCGTCACTCCGGCGAAAGCCGGAGTCCAGATCTTCCGTCGAGACTGGATACCGGATTAAGGCATTTCCGGTATGACGGACGGAGCAAAAGGCAATTATGACACAACCTGGAAGCGAAACAATCTTGTTGTTTCATATCAAAACGACGAGATTGCTTCGTCGCGAAGGCTCCTCGCAATGACACGTAACGTTAGCGGATTATGCGAAAGCGTGAAAGTGGCCAATACAAAAGCAGCGCGCGGCCTTTGAGAAGGTTGTCCGGCACCGGGCCCCAGAAGCGCGAGTCAAACGAACGGTCGCGGTTGTCTCCAAGCGCGAAATAATGGCCGGGCGGCACTATTATCGGCCCGAAATTGTCGCGTATCATATCCGGGGAAAGGTTTGCGAATTTGCCGCTTTCCCATGAGCGCTGGTACTGTTCCGAAGATGAGAAAAATTGCAGCGGCGGATAAACGTTTTCGTCCACGAACTGGGCATAGGGTTCGTTTACCGGCGTGCCGTTTACTATCAATTGCTTGTCCTTAATCTGCACCATATCTCCCCCTACCGCCGCGCAACGTTTAATAAAATCCTTTTTGATTTTTTTCTCGCGTTCGGTAAGAGACAGCCCCTCGGGCGGGCATTGGAAAATTATTATGTCGCCGCGCTGCACTTTGCGCAGCGGCCATTTACGCACGCCGCCTGAAAGCGGCATATGAAAGCCGTATACGAATTTGTTGACGAACAGGTGGTCGCCTTCAAGCAGTGTGGAGCGCATGCTTCCCGACGGTATTTTAAAGGCCTGGATAAAGAAATACATCAGGAATGCGGCCAGAAGCACGGCAGACCAGCCCGTTTCCACCCATTCGTATATTTCGTTGTAAATTTTCTTCCCGCGCGTCGAGGTGTCGGTGGGGCGCCAACGTTTCATGAGGAGTGATAAAAAGAACAGCGCGATGCCGGCGATCAGCAGTTTGAATTCCATTGAGAGTATCCTTTTATTCGCTTATTTTAAGTACGGCTATAAATGCCTCGGGAGGGATTTCGACTTTTCCGAACTGGCGCATTTTCTTTTTTCCCTCTTTCTGTTTTTCCAGAAGCTTGCGTTTGCGCGTTATGTCGCCGCCGTAGCATTTGGCAAGCACGTCTTTGCGCAGGGCGTGAATGTTTTCGCGCACTATTATCTTGTTGTTGATGCGCGCCTGTATCGGTATTTCGAACATCTGCCTGGGAATTATGCCGCGCAGTTTCTCGGCAAGCATGTGGGCTGCGGCCGAGGCCTTATCCCTGTGAACTATCAGGGAAAACGCATCAACCATTTCCTGGTTTACAAGTATCTCAAGCCGGACAAGATCGCCGGGGCGGCTGCCGATATGCTCGTAATCGAACGAGGCGTACCCCTTCGAAACAGATTTGAGCGCATCATAAAAACCTACTATTATTTCGGCAAGCGGCAGCTCGTATTTAATGACGACGCGTTTTGTGTCTATATAGCGCAGGTGCGTCTGCGTTCCGCGGCGTTTCTGGCACAGCTCAAGTATTTGCCCGAGGTAGTCCGACGGGCAGATTATCGTGGCAGCGACATAGGGTTCATTTATCTCAAGTATATCGCCGTAAGGCGGGAACTTTGCCGGGTTGTCTATCACGGAAACCCCTTTTGCCGTGGTAACATGGTATATAACGTTGGGCGCGGTAATAAGCAGGTTAAGCCCGAATTCGCGCTCCAGCCGTTCCTTGACTATTTCAAGATGAAGCGATCCCAGGAAACCGCACCGGAAACCGAAGCCCAGCGCCGTGGACGTTTCCGGCCCATAGAACAGCGACGAATCGGAAAGGTGCAGTTTCTCAAGCGCGGTTTTCAGCGCATCGTAATCCGATGAATTGACAGGATAAAGTCCGGCGAAAACGAACGGTTTTATCTCACGGTAACCGGGATGGGGTTTCGTGGTGGGGCGTCCCGCCTCGGTAATGGTGTCGCCGATTTTAATATCGTGGATATCCTTTATGCCGGCCACGATATAACCCACTTCTCCGGCGGAAATATAGTCCGACGGCATGGTTTTGAGTTTCATGTAGCCGACCTCTATTGCCTCGTACACGGTGCCTGAGAATACGAGTTTCAGCTTCATTTTGGGGCGGACCACGCCGTCAATTACCCGGACGAGAACTATCGCGCCCCTGTATGGGTCGTAAAACGAATCGAATACCAGCGCTGCAAGAGGCTCATCCTTCTTCTGTGAAGGCGGCGGCACATGTTCGATAATGGCTTTTATGACGTCCGGTATGCCTTTGCCTGCCTTGGCGCTTACAAGGATCGGTTCATCGTAAATCTCGAGCCCTTCATGAATCTGTTCGTAGGTTTCCTCTATGTTGGCTGTAGGCAGGTCGATTTTGTTTATGACTGGTATTATTTTCAGTTTGGCCTGGCGCGCCAGAAACGTGTTGGCCAGCGTCTGGGCTTCAACTCCCTGGGATGCGTCAACTATCAGCAACGCGCCCTCGCAGGCCGCCAGCGCGCGGGAAACCTCGTAAGTGAAGTCTACGTGGCCGGGCGTGTCAATAAGATTTAATATGTAATCCGTGCCGTTCTCGTCGCGGTAATTCATGCGGATGGCTTTGGCCTTGATGGTGATGCCGCGTTCGCGCTCCAGATCCATGCCGTCAAGAATCTGGTCTTTCATCTCGCGCCGCGATATTGTGCCGGTGTATTCAAGCAGGCGGTCGGCCAGGGTGCTTTTACCGTGGTCTATGTGGGCAATGATACAAAAATTGCGTATTTCCATTGTTATATATTAGTTCCTTTGAACTCGCGGCGCTTGATTTTCTGGATGATAACCTCGCGTTCCGTGGAGTTTAGTATTTCAGTAACAAGCGCTTTCGCTTCCAAAAGCGAGATGTTTCGTATAATTTTCTTTATCTTAGGCACCTGCGCCGGAGAAACGCTGAATTCATTTAAACCTATCCCGACGAGAACCATTGTAAAGTTGGTGTCCGCGGCCATTTCACCGCACATTCCCACCCATTTGCCGGCATTGTGGCTGGCATCAACTACGGTTTTTAGAAGCCGCAAAATCGCAAGATGCAGAGGCTCGTACAGGGACGCGACATTTTCGTTCACGCGGTCAACGGCAAGCGTGTACTGGATAAGATCGTTTGTGCCTATTGAAAGGAAATCGGCTTCCCTGGCTATGAGATCCGCCGTCAACGCCGCGGACGGCACCTCGATCATGGCGCCAACCTCTATGTTTTCATCGAACTTTTTGCCCTCGCGCCGCAATTCATCCTTTGTCTCTTCCAGTATTTTGTTGGCGGCGCGCAATTCGTATATGCCGGATATCATCGGGTACATAAGGCGTATTCTTCCCTCGGCCGAGGCGCGCAGAATGCCGCGGAGCTGCGTTTTAAATATAGAGGGATATTTCAGGCAAAGCCTTATGGCGCGTAAACCCAGAAACGGGTTATTCTCAACAGTTATTCCCTCGAGTCCCAGGTGGGATAACTTGTCCCCGCCCAGGTCTATGGTGCGGATTATGACGCTGTAGGGCAGCATCTTCTGTGCTACGCGACGGTAGTTCTCGTAATGCTCGTCTTCCGTCGGAAGTGTCGAGCGGTTAAAATACAAAAATTCCGTGCGGTAAAGGCCTATGCCTTCCGCCCCGTGGCTGAGCACGGATTTGACTTCCTCGGGGTTATCAATGTTGGCGGCTATCGTAACGCGATGGCTGTCCGTTGTCTGCGCGGGCAGATCGCGCAACTTTTCAAGCTCGCGTATCTGCGCCAGCTGGATCTCCTGCTCGCGCCGGTAATTTTCAAGCATTTCGGCTGTGGGATTTACTATTACTATCCCCTGGTTACCGTCAACGATTATTACGTCGCCTTCCCTTGCCTGGCCTGTTATGTTGCGCAACCCCACTACGGCCGGTATCTCCAGACCCTGTGCCACGATAGCGGTGTGGGACGTGCGCCCGCCTATATCCGTGGTAAAACCTTTGACCAGGTTTTCACGCATGGATATCGTGTCTGCCGGCGTAAGGTTGTGCGCAACTATTACCGATTCCGAGGTAATGTCCGCCAGTACGCGGCGTTCTTTGCCCAGGAGGTGACGCAGGATCTTTTTTCCGACATCCTGTATATCGTGCTTGCGCTCGCGGAAATACTCGTCGTCTATCATCTCGAAGGAATGGATAACTTTTTCAAGGATACGGAACAGCGCGTATTCGGCGTTGACGCCTTCCGCGATTTTCTTTATCACGTCCCTTGTTATTAACGGATCTTCAAGAATCAGCAGGTATGCGTCCGAAAGGCGGGCATATTCCTTGCCGAGAGTTTTATATATTTTTTCCTGCGTTGCAATCATCTCCGCGCGGGTTTTTGAAATAGCTTCACGGAACCGTATTACCTCTTTTTTGGCGTCTTCCTTCGATATTTCTTTTTGAACGAGGCATAGCTCCTCGTCTTCCATCAGGAACGCCTTGCCGATTACAATACCGGGCGAAGCCGCAATACCCTGCAATATAAGCGTTTTTCTGTCAGGCATTTATAAATCCCCCTTCATCAATAAAGACATTACTCTTCTCCAAATCCTGTTTCGAACAGGGCGACTATGGCATTCGCGGCATCAATCTCGTCGTCACCTTCCGCCATTATGCGGACATTCGCGCCATGCGCCGCGGCAAGCGTCATCAGCCCCATAATGCTTTTCCCGTCAACTTCCTGGTCGTCTTTGAGTATTTTTATGCGGGATTTAAAGCGTGCCGCGGCCTGCACCATAAGCGCCGCGGGCCGCGCATGTAACCCGAGTTTGTTCCTTACCAGAGCAGTTCTCTCTTGCATTGTAGTCTTTCCTCGTTAGATCTTTCCGTGCAGCCAGGTGATTGCCATGCCCGAAAGAATAATTATGTAAAACATTACGGACGCCGGTATCCTGAGGCATCCCAGTAAAACAGTCGCTAAAAAAAATACTACGAATAACGCGCGTTCGTATAATGAGTGGCCGAACCCCAACGTGTAAAACAATACTATGACGGCAAGCACTATAAGCCCGGCGAACTGCACT
Source organism: Elusimicrobia bacterium RIFOXYA2_FULL_50_26 (assembly GCA_001800355.1). Classification (GTDB taxonomy): domain Bacteria; phylum Elusimicrobiota; class Endomicrobiia; order Endomicrobiales; family XYA2-FULL-47-53; genus XYB2-FULL-50-12. Next base: position 23,350 of record MGVF01000098.1, on the reverse strand, counting down.
ATATCTATCGCTTTCTGGAACTCAAGCCCCGCTATTATGCGAATCATCCGTGCGCGCAGGTGATAGCTTAGCCTCAGGCTCCAGTAGCGGAACGAAAGATGCACCAGGTTAAACGAAACCAGGAAAAACAGCGGCGCAAGCCACGTGCCGCGAAACGTTTCGGAATGATAGAAGAAAAAAATCAGGCTTGCGGCCAGCAATGCCGTAAACGGCCGCCATGTAGCCCAGAAAAACGTGTCGCCTATCGCGGCAAGCGGGCCTGCCATGTTGGTTTTAAGGGTGTCCATTTCGGTATAGTCGCTTGATTTTTTTTCAACGATATCATTTTCCATTGATGCGACAATGCCCAGGATTATGCTTACCATGTAGGGATGCGTATTAAAAAAGCCCATGTGGCGCAGCAGCGCGTGGCGGCGTTCGTTTTTGTACGGATAGAGCTTGCGAAAGAACGGAAGCAGCGAAAAAACAAACCCGACGTTTTGCATGCGTTCAAAGTTCCAGGTTGACTGGATAAAAAATGAACGCCAGAAAGTTGACTGGAATAATATCCGTTTCATTTGAAGCATGGGAATTTGGATTTCCTCAGATTCAGGAAAATCATGCCGCAACCCGCTATAGGCAGCAGTTTCCAGCACAATTCAAGGCCTGAAATAAATGATGCCGGCAACAGTGCGTGCGCCTGCGGCAGCGCCCACTGGCCAGCCATAATAAGAAAAATGAAAAACACGAGCGCCTTTAAAAAAAACAAGGCCAGCCCGATATAAACGCCGGCTGCAATACGGCTCTCATTGCCCTCTTTTACGCCTTTTTCAACCCAATGAACAAGCCGGACGTTGTATGAACGTAACAGTATGTCCCCCTGCCTGAACAGTATGCCGGCAGGTATGGCAAGCGCGGTGGATAAAACCAGCGCGCTTTTCTGCCCTGGCAGCGAAAACAGGCTCCATGCAATCGCGAGTATTGTAACAGTCGTAGTGTCTGCCGGTATGGCGGCGCCCATTGGTATTTCACCGCTCCAGAACAATTCGATTATCATGCCCAGCCATAGCCCCGCTTTTATGTCTCCCATTATGTACCCGAACAAAGGGCCGCATACTATGGGGCGGGAAATCATGAACTGCCCGAAGGCCGTAACATCAAGGCTTATCACCGCCGCGAGCAGCGAGAGGAGAATGATTTCAGTCATAAAATTTTTGTTGCCGCGTCAATAGCAATTGTCTCCGAAGCGCCGGCGGCAAGGGTGAGACGGTAAAGCGCAAGGAGAACCGTTCCCTGGCAGGTTTTTTCAAACCCGCCTTCCGAAAGCGACACGGTTTCAAGCGGATGCACCCACAAATCAGCCGGGGAATGAAATTTCATCCTCAGCTCAAGGCCGGCATGGTTATCCTTGCGAACCCATTCCGTTACTGCGGAAAAGGCGCCGTTGTCATCGCCGGCCGGACAGGAAAACGCAAAATTAAATTCCGGCGCGAACAGAAAAGTTGCCGGGTGTTCCCCGGGATTTTTTATCGAGTAGCGCACTTTTATTCCGCCGTCGTAAGGCATTATGGTTTTGCTTACTTCTATGCGAGTTGCCGCATTGCCGTTCCATATAGATCCCTGCCGCCGCAGGGTAAGCCCCTCGTTTCCTGTCTCCGCCACGTATGAGCCGAGTATGAAATCACCCTGCTCGCCGTACTGGTTTGTGCGGAAATTATCGAACGTGGTGTCCGGGTGAAGGAAATGATCCAGCAGCGATGCGCGCCGGTACCAGTCGAAATGAAGGCTCTTGTCGAGGTTGTCTTCCTTTACTTTTACAATATCATGAATGGTTTTAATTCCCGAATTGTTGTTGCCGGGATTAGAGAGAAATTCGCGCAGGCGCTTGTGATAAGCCTCCGGGCGCCGGGTTAAAACGTTAAGGATGTTCAATTTCAGCGGAACAATGTCCCATTCGAAAATAGAACCGCCGCCGGACGGCGAAACGTAGAGGTTCTGTTTATCGCTTTCATAAATAAATTCATCGTTTCCATCCTTGTCGAAGTCAAAACTGTTCCATGCCGATGAGTGGGCGCCAAGGGCGGATTCGGCTTTTATAAGCTCGTGGTAAACGGCTGTTCTGAGGTGCGGCAGGTACAAGCCGCCGAATACGCCGTGCCAGTAGGCGCAATTGCACTGTCCCGCATACAATGCATCAGTCGCTTTTTGCAGTTTGACAGCGGCGGCGCGCTGGACGGCCTTTTTTGCCTTCGGGGTGGCTTTATTAAGCGCCCGTGCGAGTTTATCGCTGACATAGAGCATCTTCTTATGCATGTTATTGGATTCGGCGTACTTGGTAAGAAAATTACGCCAGAACCCGCCCCTCAGGAAACGCTTTACGTCCGGACGCCCCGAGAACTCCTTCACGATCGCTTCAAAATCTTCCTGCGCGGCGGACGGCAGCGACCATTCAGACATTTCAAAATAGGATGCTGCCGGTATATACACCCTGCCCAGCGCGGGGAACCTGTCGCGGTATTCCGAAAAAGTCATGGTTTCAATCCATTCACCGTTGCGTTCAATAGTGTCAAGAAACCTGTCCAGCCATCCGTCCTGGTATACGTGCTTGAAAGTTTCCGGCCACAGGCCGAATTTTTCCCCGTCGTCAGCCATTACCATGGCGGCATTCGGCGTTTCCTTCGCCCATGAGGCCATGTACTCGATAGTTCTCTCAACGGGTTCAAACGGTATCGCGTAGCGCAGCCGCTGGCTTATGGGAAAAATTGAAAGTGCCGTTCCCTGTTCTTCGGTTATGTAATAGCCGCGCAATTTTTCAACATCCCTGCCGGCGGCGGCGAAATGAGCGTCGTCCACTATCGTATACTTTACGCCGGATTCGGAAAGAATTTTTGCTATATGCGGTTCCCATATACGCTCGGCAAGCCACATGCCCTTTGCCTCAACGTTGAACCGGCTGCGAAGAAAGGATGTAAGTTTTTCTATCTGGCCTTTTTTGTCCGCGTCCGGTATGCTTGTAATTATAGGTTCATAATAGCCGCCCGTAAGAAGCTCCACCTGCCCGCGCGCGGCCATTTCCATTACAATATCGCAATACTCGGGATGTTTCTCGACGATAAAATCCCACAGTACCCCGCTGCAATGCAGCGACCATTTGCATTTGGGGTGCCTGTTCATTGCCTGGAGAAACGGCAGGTACGCGTCGTTGTAAGCTTTCTCGAAAACCTCGGGAAAGTTGCCGACAGGCTGATGATTATGAATGCCGAATAAAAAGTATAGTTTATTCATTGGCTTCCTTATTGACATCATCGCCGGCTGCCGGCGGTTGTGTCTCACGTCCTATAACTTCCATGATATTTATGCGTTCGTCGTCGGGCAATACGCGCCCCTCAAGTTCCACGCCCTGTTTTCCGATTTCCATAAGCGTATCAATGTCGTCCTTATCCACGCATAAGGTGCGCAGTATCTGTTTCTTCCCGGGGCCGTAATGCATGCCACCTACGTTGACGGATTCGAATTTTACTCCCAGCCGCAGCAGGCGCAGCAACGGTTCGGGGCCGGGAACCAGCAGCAATACGCGGTCCTTGTTAAAAAACCCGTCATTTATTTTTTTTGAGCCTTCGTCTACGGACAGGCTTGTAAATTTAACGCCCTTCGGCACGGCCATGCCCAGCAATATCTGCTGCATGCGGTCTCTTGCGACGTCGTCCGAGATCACCAGAATGTGATTGGCATTTATCGGTTTAAGCCAACCTTCGACAATCTGACCGTGAATAAGGCGGTCGTCAATCCTGACAAGAATGATGGACATAATGACTACCTCACACCTCTTTCGGTTTCATTTTCTGCAGGAATATCGCCTTGACATTCGCTATGTTTTTGGCGGCATCCGTCATGACTTTTTTTGCAAGTTCAGCCAGCGTCATGCGTTGGCGATTCATAAAAGCCGACAGCAGCATGTACAAATTTATGCCTGACACGATCTCGATATTATGCGTTACCGAGAACGGCAGGGAAGCATTGCACGGCGTTCCGCCAAGCATGTCGGTTAATACCAGCACGCCGTCGCAACTGTCGAGAGAGCGCAATATGTTTTCAGTGCTGGCGCTTATGGTTGCAAGGCTGTCTTCCTGCTGCAACGGCAGAACCGCCACGCCTTCCTGCCTTCCCACGATGCTTTCGGCCGTGCGAACCAGTTCCGCGCCAAGATGCCCGTGTGTGATGATTAAGATATTTATCATAGCACAACGCTCCGTCGCCTGTTTATTAACCGGAATATTGCGGATGCCAGCTTGTCGGAATCGTGGCGTGCGTATTCATAGTTTGATATGACGTCCGCCTTAATTACTGAAAGCTTCCGCAGCCGTTCGTCAAGTCCCGCCGCCACGGGGTATGAATCCTTGCGCGCGTAACGCCTGGCAACGGCGGCGGGTATCGGCGCGGAATTTATTATTACGTGATCCAGGAACCTGCCGCCGGCGTGTTTTTCAATAGCACGGACGTGATCGTGCAGCGAATAGTTGCTTGTCTCGCCAGGTTGCGTCATTATATTGCCTACGTATATTTTCGGCGCCTTGTTATTATTCATGGCCTCTGCAACACCCTCGACAAGCAGGTTGGATATTATTGAAGTATATAAAGAACCCGGCCCCAGCACTATTGCGTCGGCATTCGCTATTGCCTCCAGCACCTGGGGAGCGGCCGGCGGCGGAAAAGGATGAATATGCAGGGACGTAATTCGTTTATCGGAACGTGAAATATTGCTTTCCCCCCTGACAATCCTGCCATTGGCAAGCTTTGCCCGGAGCGTTACGGAACGCAGGGTAACGGGAAGCACCCTGCCCCGGATAGCAAGCACTTCGCCCGCGCGGGCTATGCCGGTGTCAAAACCGCCGGCCAGCGCCGACATTGCCGTCAAAAAAAGATTACCGAACGAATGGCCTGAAAGCGAACCTGCGTATGGGAACCTGTACTGGAACAGTTGCGCCATCAGGTTTTCTTCTTCTGAAAGGGCTACGAGGCAATTCCTTATGTCGCCGGGTGGCAGTATCCCAAGTTCCCGCCTCAGTGTGCCGGAACTGCCGCCGTCGTCTGTAACGGCCACGATGGCCGTTATTCTCGATGTATACCTCTTCAACCCCCTCAACAGATTGGAAAGGCCCGTCCCCCCGCCGAGGGCAACTATGTGCGGTTCGAAATGTGTGTTATCGCTCATGATTTCAGCGGTACGCTTCCACGCCCCGCTCGATATCACGGTGGTAAATCTTAACCGGGTACCGGCTTTTCCTGAGGAACTGGGCGATATGTTCCGCCACGACGACGGAACGGTGGCGTCCGCCGGTGCATCCGACGGCGATAGTCAGGTAACTTTTTCCTTCGCGCACGTAACGGGGAATAAGGAAATTTATCAGATCCAGGAAACGGCGAAAAAACTCCCTGGCCGGTTTCTGCCGCTGCACGTATTTTTTTACCGCCACGTCCTGCCCTGTTTTAGAGCGCAAGGACGGAACATAGTTCGGGTTTGGCAGGAAGCGGACGTCTATGACAAGATCCGCGTCCGTGGGAATGCCGTATTTATATCCGAATGAAAGCGTGGAGATCATTATCTTGCGTATGTATGATATTCCCATTACACGCGCAAGTATTTCCTTTAATTCCGCCAGTGTAAGGTGCGACGTGTCTATAACCTGGTCTGCAATGGAAAGCACCTTTTCCATCAACTTTCTTTCTTTGTGAATTCCGTCCACTATGCGTCGTCCCAGCGGGTGACGGCGGCGGGTTTCGGAATAACGCTGCAACAGTGTCGAGTCGTTGGCCGTGAAAAAAATTATACGGTATTTTATTCCCTTTTTTTTGATTTCAGAAAGAACGCCGTCGAGTGAATCCAGGGATGGTTTGCCGGCGCGAATATCTATGCCCAGCGCAACGCGCGAAAATTTGGCGCCTTGCGCCCTGCAAAGGTCGGCAAAACGCGGCACCAGCGCAACGGGGAGATTGTCCACGCAGAAAAAACCCATATCCTCCAGGATTTTCAACGCCTGGCTTTTGCCCGCCCCCGATAACCCTGTAACAATGTAAAACTGCATATAATAATTCCCCGTTAATCAGATTTATCGTGCCTCTTTAGCATTTTGAAGTTGTCGTCGTCATTGCGAGACCAAAGGGCGCGGCAATCTCGCTTTTCATCAGAAGCAACGCCGAGATTGCTTCGCTCTCGCTCGCAATGACCTCAAACTGCGATTTATCTTTGCGACATTATTTGTATAAGGCGCTGGTTTAGCTGTTGCGCCGTGTAGTGGCCGCGGTTTTTCAGGCGCTGGTTGAGGCTTGCAATCTCAACGAGAACGGCCAGGTTTCTTCCCGGGCGCACCGGCAAAATTACTTCAGGAACCTTAACGTCGAGGATAGTGGTATAATGCTCTTCCAACCCCACCCTCTCGTATTCGCGGTTGGCGTCCCAGTCTTCAAGTCGGATAACAAGCTCGATCTTCGACTGGTCAAGTATGAATCCTATGCCGAACAGGCTGCGAACGTCTATAATACCAAGGCCGCGCACTTCCATATGATGGCGGACTATCTCCTCGCCCTGGCCGATAAGAATGCCGCCGGAACGCTGGCGCACCTCAACCACGTCGTCGGCTACCAGCATGTGCCCGCGCTTTACCAGCTCCATCGCGCACTCGGATTTTCCTATGCCGGCGTTTCCTATAAGAAGAACCCCCAGCCCGTATACGCTTACCAGCACTCCGTGCAGGGACGTCGATGCGGCCATCTTGTCTTCAAGGTAAAAGATCAGCTCTCCGGCGAGAGGCGAAGGTTTCATCCCCGTGCGCAGCAGCGGTATTTTAAATTTCTGGTGAAGCCGCAGCATTTCCGGCAGCGGATCGAATTCGCGTGCAAGTATCACGCAGGGGAGCGACGGATAGGACAGAATTCTTTCAAGCGTTTCGGTAAGTATTTCCGGGGCAAGCGAGCTTAAATACGAGTATTCTGAAAGCCCTATTATCTGGATACGCTCGGCCGGAAAATGTTCCATGTATCCGGTAAAAGCAAGGCCTGGCCGGTTAATTTCCGATACTTTAATAAGGCGCGGCAACCCCTCAACGCCGGTGATAAGCTCCAGCTTTAAATCTTCACTTTTTTCCTGTAAAAATGTTCCTACGGTTATTTCTGGCATATAAGGCGAGATAACACGCTAATACGCATCTTCCTGCTGAATGATTTTTACTATTTCCTCGGTGGATTTGGCGTCGCGGAGCGCCTGTCGGAAGAATTTGTCTTTGAACAACCGTGAGATCCTTGCCAGCGCTTTTAAATGCTGGCCGGCGATCTCGGTGGGGCCTACAAGAAGGAATATAAGGTATACCGGTTCACCGTCAAGCGAATGAAAATCAACGCCTTTTTGGGATATACCGAGTACGCCGATCTGCTCGGAGACGGCGTTGGTTTTGCCGTGAGGTATGGCTACGCCCTGGCCTATGCCGGTTGACCCCAGTTTTTCGCGCTCAAGAACAGCTTCCACAACCTCGGCGACCTTTTTGGTTTTTTTTGTTTTGTGAAGCATTTCGGCCAGTTCGTTTATGGCCGATTTTTTGTCCTGTGCCTTCAGGTCTATAGTTATGGTCTCAGGACAAAGAAAATCCATAATTTTCATCCGTTTTCTCCCTCGTCCGCCGCTTGCCGGCCGGACACAATACGTTATTCCATCTCCGGTTCAATAAGCCCGAGGGAACCGTTATCGCGTTTATACACGACATTTAACTGTGACGTTTCCGCATTAAGAAACATGAAGAAACTATGTCCCAGCAGTTCCATTTCGTCAATGGCTTCATCTACGGAAGACGGCTTTATGCTAAAACGTTTTACTTCGCTTATAAGATGTCTGCCTGTTTCAGGCTCGGTGAACGTTGCGGGTTGTGTGGATGATTTGAGGCGTTTTCGGGAAGAAGCGGCGCTTTTTGATTTCCTGTTTGTCTTTACTATTTCCTTGTGTTTTCGCAACTGCTTGTCCATTTTATCAACGGCAAGGTCAATCGCGGCGTACATGTCGGTTGACTCTTCCTTGGAACGGAATGTTATTTTGCTTGCATGAATAACGAGTTCAGCCACCTGCCGGTACTTTTCCACGGATAAAATAACCTGCGCCCATACAAGGTGATCAGAAAAATGCTCGCATTTTTCAATCTTTTTATAAACATAGTTTGCCAGCGCAGGGGTAAGTTCCAGATGTCTTGCGGTGATATTTACTTGCATGTATCTATCCTCCATTAGTGTTGAAGAGTCAGACAGGTTAATCAGAAATATATCAAATTATGAACAAATTATCAAATTTTGTGTCTCTTTAGCATTCAGAAGTTGTCGTCGAGATCAATTCACCTGAAAATTTATATCTTATAAGGAATGTCATTGCGAGCGAAGCGAAGCAATCTTGTTGTTTGACGATGATAAAGACGAGATTGCTTCGTCACTTCGTTCCTCGCAATGACAGCATGTTGCTTCAAAATGCTAAAAAGATATCAAATTTTTACATTTTGAAGTTTTCGCCAAGGTATACACGGCGCGCCTCGGCGCTTTCCAGCAGGTCGCTTGCGTTGCCTTCAAGCAGTATTTTGCCTTCATGTATGATGTATGCGCGGTCAATTATTTGCAGGGTTTCACGCACATTATGATCCGTTATAAGTATTCCCAGCCCGCGTGCCTTCAGGCGGGCAATAATCTGCTGGATATCGGCAACCGTTATAGGATCAATGCCTACAAACGGTTCATCCAGGAGCAGGAACTTTGGATCGGTAACAAGGGCGCGCGCTATCTCGCAGCGCCTTTTTTCGCCGCCGGAAAGTGTTACGGCAAGCTGTCCCCGCAGGTGCGAAAGCCCGAGGTCGGACAACAGCGTCTCGGCCTTTGCCTTGCGTTCCTGCTTTGAAATCGGCAGGGTTTCAAGTATTGCCTGGAGGTTTTCCTCTACCGTCATCCGCCTGAAAATTGAAGGTTCCTGCGGCAGGTAGCCTACACCCATGCGCGCACGCTGGTACATTGGCATGGTTGTAACGTCAGTATCATCAATAAGCACCTGCCCGCCGTCGGGAGAGATAAGCCCCACCGTCATGTAGAACGTGGTTGTTTTCCCTGCGCCGTTGGGCCCGAGAAGTCCGACAATCTCGCCCTGGCGCACCTCGATGCTTATGCCGTTGACGACCGCCCTTTTGCGGTACATTTTTTGCAGGCCGTTACTTTTTAAAATCATATAATATCCCGTGAACGTTCCCTTTCAGTTCCGCAGAATGATCTTTCATGAATATCGTTATGGAGTCTGCGCTGTATTCACCCCTGTTGCTGCTGTGGTAAACTATCTTTGGCTGAGGGGAGCCGGTAAGAAATGCTTCATTGCTGCGCTGCATGAACATGACGCGGGGCGCGTAGGCGCATGCGGACGAAGATATTACCTCTACGCCGCCTTCGCCGGTTATTTCCTCGCGTTGCTTGTCGAAGCGTATTACATCGGCGAATATCTGCACGGGCGTCGTTGATTCCCTCACGTGCCAGGTAACGTGCGGCCTGCCCTGGCTTAATTCGCCCTCGCCAAGCGTAACGGAGTACCTGGCTTTTTGCCCCGTGGCATGAAGCGGCTCGTTTTTTTCGGTAACCGTGTCGAAGATTATGTTACCCGTAGCTTCAACGGTATTGTTTGCCTTGTCATGCACTATTCTTTCGGCCTTCAAAGAGCTGTCGCCGCGTTTTACCATCGCGTTTCCATTGAAAATGACAGCCGATCCGTTTTTAATTATCTCCATCTCGTCGCCAGTTATAACGGCTTTAGGCTGTCGCACAGTGGCGGCAGCGCAAACAAAAAAAACCGCCGGCAGCAATATCAGTATATTTTTGTGTTTCTTTAGCATTCCGAGGTTCTCGTCGTCATTGCGAGCCCGAAGGGCGCGGCAATCTCGCTTTTCGTCAGAAGCAACGTCGAGATTGCTTCGCTGCGCTCGCAATGACCTCAAACTGCTAAAGAGACACCTATTTTTTAACTTCATCGCCTTCCTTTAGTTCTACCCGCTGCTTCTTTATAATAATGCTTTCAAGATCAGGCGTCGCTTCCATGCCCTGGCCGTAAATTATCTCCTGCGGCCGCACCAGTTTTACCTTTTCGTCCGTAATAATTTTTCGTATATCGGAGCGGTAATGAAGATTTCTCGTTTCAAGCCTCTCGCCTTTTGCGGTTGTTACTATACATTTTTCTTCGCCCCATATGTCGTATGTTTCGGTGTTTATCCTGCCACGCTCGGCAACCAGGGTCGAAACGTATTTGCCTTCCTGGTAAAACATGATTTTCGGAGACTGGACGATGGCGATTTTTTCAGTTTCGATGATCTGGGCTGAGGCCGCGTCAAGCGTCCAGCTTGGCTTGCCGTGGCGCGTTTCCATAACCGTAAATTGCTCAATGGCCTGCTCAGGAACGGCCGGGTTATCGTTAGTAATTTCTTCCCTCTTGGCACACGAGGTAAAAAACAGCGCGGATAGCAATAGGATTAGGTTTAACGTTAAGTTATTCATTTTCTCTGGTTTTCCAGCGGTCGTGCATCCATACCCACTGGCCGGGATAAACGCGGATGTGATCCTCGATTTTTTGTGTAATAAGTTGTACGTGTCTGGCTATGTCGGCTTCGTCATTTCCCGTGCGCTCAAAATCGAAAGGGCCGGACAAAACAACTTCGTGGCTGTCATCCGGAAGGCGCACGTCGAGCGCAAGCACCACGCTTGCGCCGGTGCGCATGGCAAGCGTGGCGAGTCCCGACGGCGTCCATGCTTTTTTTCCGAAGAAATCAACGAACACTCCCGGCACGGCGGTGTCCTGGTCTATGAGAATGCCGATGGCCTCGTTATGGCGCAGGCTGCGCAGTATTTCCCGCGCCGATTCTTTGCCTGAACGCAAAATGACGCGGACGCCCTTTGAGAGGCGCAGGTTCACCAGCATATTGTTCAATTCTTCTATATAAATGCGCCGCGCGATGACGTTTATCGGAAAACCGGACAGCGAAAGCGTCGCGCCCATCATTTCCCAGTTGGCGCAATGCGCGCTTGCTATCAGAACGCCCTTGCCTTTCTTAAACGCTTCCGTCATGATTTCGCGGTTTGAAATCCTGCACAACGAAAGCATTTTATCATTGCTTAGTTTGGGAAACGAAAACAATTCGAATAAATTTTTTCCCTGGTTTAAGAAAACCGAGCGCGCCATTGCGCGAATTTCAACCTCGTTTTTCCCTGGAAATGCCGCGGAAAGGTTTAGTATTGCGCGCCGGCGCGAGGCACCGGTAACATAGTATGCCGCCAACCCCAGAAGCCCCCCGGCCGTTACCGCTATCCTCAACGGTATCAGCAATATAAATTTCGACAGCAATGCGGCAAGGAGATAGTAACCTCTGCGCAATACTTTTCTTAAATTGTGTCTCTTTAGCGTTTTGAAGTTGTTGTCGTCATTGCGAGCCCGAAGGGCGCGGCAATCTCGTTTTTCATCAGAAGCAACGTCGAGATTGCTTCGCTGCGCTCGCAATGACCTCAAACTGCTAAAGAGACACCTTAAATTAAATGTATCCACGAGTCGCTTTTTCCCATAGGCCGCGGGATTTTAACACCAGTTCCACCACTTCGCGCAGGATGCCTTTGCCGCCTTCGCATGAGGCTATGAACGTGGCTTCGCGTTTGACTTCCATGGGCGCGTCTTTCGGACAGGCCGACAGCCCCACGTAGCGGAAAACCGGTATGTCAACAAGGTCATCGCCGATGTAGATAACTTCTTCCGGCGTAATTTTAAGTTTTTTTATGATAGTTTCCATCGCATCCCTTTTTTTCATGCAGTCCTGCACCAGGATGTCAATGCCCATGTCCTTTGCCCGCTCTTTTACCTGGCGCGACTTGCGCCCCGTGATCCATGCAAATTTTATTCCGTCGCCGGAGCGTTTGGCAAGGTAAAGCCCAAGCCCGTCCTTCACGTTCCATGTTTTTACTTCCTCGCCGGATTCCCGGATAATTATGCTGCCGTCGGTGAGAACACCGTCAACGTCGGTCGCAATCAACCTGACTTTTTTCGCTTTGCTTATAATAGTTTTTTTCATTGTTTCGGCATCTCTTTCAGCCACGGGGTGATGTCCTTCGGAATCTGGCGCAAGTATGGTTTCAGGACGTGGTTAAGCGCAAAAAACAATACGATGAGCGATGCGTAAATGACAAGCAGCGTTTGCGCGTGCCATTTCCAGGAAGGCTTCCATAATGGCGCGGGTGTCATGTCCGTCCCGCATTTGCGGCAGAACTTTATTCCTTCCTTGTTATCAATCTGACATTTCGGGCATTTCATGCTTTTCTCCAATATTATCCTTATTTGTGTCTCTTTAGCAGTTTGAGGTCATTGCGAGCGAGAGCGAAGCAATCTTGACGTTGCTTCTGATGAAAAGCGAGATTGCCGCGCCCTTCGGGCTCGCAATGACGACGACAACTTCTAAACGCTAAAGAGACACCCTTATTTTACCAGGCGGTCTAATGCGATGATTTTCTTTAAAAGGGCCGGTAGTTCGTCTAACGACAGGCTGTTTGCGCCATCCGATAAAGCTTTGCGGGGGTCGGGATGAACTTCAAGAAAGAGAGCGGCTATTCCTATGCTGACGGCCGCTTTCGACAGGGGTTCAACGAACTGGCGTTGCCCGCCCGACGAAGAACCTTTTCCGCCCGGCAATTGCACGGAATGCGTGGCATCGAATACGACGGGGCATGACGTTTCCTTCATAATCGGAATGGAACGCATGTCAACCACCAGATTGTGGTAACCGAAAGATGAGCCGCGCTCGGTCAGCATAATATTTTTGTTGCCCGTGCTTTCAGCTTTTTTGACTATATGAATCACATCGTCGGGCGCCACAAATTGGCCTTTTTTTACGTTCACCGGAAGCCCCGTCCGGGCACAGGCGACAATAAGGTCGGTCTGACGGCAGAGGAATGCCGGTAACTGTAAGATGTCGGCTACTTCCGCGGCGCGCGCGGCTTCCTGCGGGGTATGAACGTCGGTGATGACAGGCAGGCCGTATTTTGCCTTAACCCTCGCAAGGATGCGCAAACCCTGTTCGATGCCCGGGCCGCGGTATGAGCCTATCGAAGAGCGGTTGGCCTTGTCATATGATGCCTTGAAAATAAGCTTTATGTTTAAGCGGTTGGCTATGGTTTTCAGCCGGGACGCAATGTTCAGCGTCGTTATTTCGCTTTCAATTACGCACGGACCCGCTATAAGCACAATGGGCTTGTTGTTTGAAAGCGTAAGTGGCGTTGCGCGCAGCCTTATTTCCCTGTATTTCATAATGGTGTTTTTGTGGTTTCCTTCTTAACGCGATATTCAAGCGCCGCCGTCACAAAATCACGAAACAGGGGGTGCGGGCGGGTAGGGCGGGACTGGAACTCAGGGTGAAACTGTACGCCGACGAACCAGGGATGGTTTTTCAGCTCGACTATTTCCGGCAGCTTTTTGGCGGCGTATTCGCCGGTAACGCGCAGGCCGCGTTTTTCAAATTCCTTGCGGAAGCGGTTGTTCATTTCAAAGCGGTGCCGGTGGCGTTCCTGCACGGTGGCGTTGCCGTATGCTTTGTGCGCGTGAGAGCCGTGTTTTAACACGCATGGATAAACGCCAAGCCGCATGGTTCCGCCCTTCTGGCTTACTTTCTTCTGTTCCCGCATCAGGCCTATTACGGGATAAGCCGTCCGGGGATTAAATTCCGTCGAGTGCGCGTCGCGCCAGCCGCATACGTTGCGCGCGAATTCTATCACCGCGCATTGCATACCAAGGCATATTCCTAAAAACGGTATATTCTTGCTGCGGGCGTATTCTATAACCCTTATTTTACCTTCTATGCCGCGGTCGCCGAAACCGCCCGGCACGAGGATTGCGTCAACGGTTGCAAGGTCGTCTTCCAGCGTATTGCTTTCAACGTCAACATATTTTACTTCCACGGCTGTGGAGTTTGCGACTCCGCCGTGTTTTAAAGCTTCCCAGATGCTCTTATAAGCGTCTTTAAGCTCGGTATATTTGCCGGCCACGGCGATTGTAACGGCATTATCCGGAAATTTGAAATTGTACACCATTTTTTCCCATGCCTTAAGGTTGTGCTTTTTGGCAGGCATGTGAAGATATTCAAGTATAAGGTCGTCAAGTTTTTGAGCCTTTAGAAGCAACGGAACCTCGTAAATGGATGCGCCTACGTCCTTTTCCTCGATAACGGCGCGCGATTCGACGTTGCAGAACAGTGAAATCTTGGCTTTAAGGTCGTCGTGAAGCGATTTTTCCATGCGGCATATAAGGATCGTCGGCTCTATGCCGATTTCACGGAGTTTCATTACGCTATGCTGGGTCGGTTTTGTTTTCAATTCGCCTGCGGCGCGTATATATGGTATTAGCGTTACATGCATGTATATGACGTTGTCGCGGCCTATGTCCAGTCGGAACTGCCGGATAGCTTCCAGAAACGGCAGGCTTTCAATGTCGCCAACCGTGCCGCCGATTTCGACTATGACGACATCATATCCCTTTGCAAGTCGGTGGAGCCGGCTTTTAATTTCGTTGGTTATATGCGGGACAACCTGTATGGTTTTGCCAAGGTAATCCCCGCGCCGCTCGGCGGAAATAACCGTCTCGTATATTTGCCCCGAGGTAACGTTGTTTTCCCGCATGGTGGCCTGGTCGAGAAAACGCTCGTAATGCCCCAGGTCAAGATCGGTTTCGGCTCCGTCAACGGTAACGAACACCTCGCCATGCTGGTATGGCGACATTGTGCCGGGATCAACGTTAAGGTACGGATCGCATTTTAATACGTTGACTTTCAGGCCGCGGCTTTTTAAAAGACAGCCGACAGAAGCGGCGGTTATGCCTTTGCCTAGAGACGAGACTACACCGCCCGTAACAAAGATGTACTTAGCCATGTTGCCCTCTTTTTCGTAAGATAGTTTCGATTTTTTCTATATCTCCGGGGACGTCAACGCCGAAGGAATCCTGCGGTGAAGCTACAACCTTTATCTTATAACCTTTTTCAAGTATTCGCAATTGTTCCAGCATTTCCACCTGCTCAAGGCGCGTTGGTTTCCACCTGGCGAAATTCAGCAGAAACTGGCGCCTGTAGCCGTAAATACCGAGGTGCTTGAGGCAGCCGGGCTTGCGTTTGGCGCGCGCGTAAGGCACGGGCGAACGCGAAAAATACATGGCACAACCGTTTTCGTCGGTAACTACTTTCACTATATCAGGGTTTGCGGCGTCTTTCGTGCCATTTATGGGATATGCCGCCGTAACGCATGGAATAGAAGGGTTGTTATTGAGCGCCAGCACAAGGCGGTCAATCAACGCAGGCGATATAAGCGGCTCATCACCCTGGATATTGATGAATACGGAAGCATCTTTCGCGTATTTGCGCGCTACTTCGGCGATCCTGTCCGTGCCGCTCGCGCAGGCGGCTGAGGTCATAACCGAGTGCGCGCCGAAAGCTTCCGCCGTCTGCCGGATACGCCGGTCGTCGGTGGCTATTATTACCTCGTCGAGCTGGCGGCATAGCGATGCGCGGCTCCAGACCCTCTCGATAAGCGGTTTGCCGTCTATAAGCGCAAGCGGCTTGCCGGGGAACCTGGAAGAAGCATACCTGGCAGGAATAACACCAATGGTTTTCATCAAGCTTTATAATTCAATATCGCGTTGCGCAGTTCTTCCGGGGAAACCGTGGCAGTGCCAAGTTTGCCCACTACCACCCCGGCGGCAAAATTGGATATCTCGGCCGCTTCGACAAAACTTGCTTTTGCCGCAAGAGCCAGCGTAAAAGTGGAAATTACGGTATCTCCCGCGCCCGTAACGTCGTAAACTTCCTTGGCTCTTGTCGGAATATGCGTAATTTTATTGCCGGGTTCAAACAGGGTCATGCCCTTTTCACCACGGGTGATAAGCACGGAATCGGATTGCAGCCGCTTAAGTATTTTTTTGCCGAGATCATATATTTCACTTTCGCCCGCTATGTCACGACAACGCATACCTGCTATGGCTTCGGCCATATTCGGAGTGATACAGCTAACCTTGCGGTAGCGAAGGAAATGCTCTATTTTAGGGTCAACCGTAACCGGTATCTTGTGCTGATTTGCAAGCTGTATAGCCCTGGTCAGCACCGGCTTGTTTACGACGCCTTTGCCGTAATCTGAAATTATTATCGCGTGCGCCTCGGGAATAATGCGCTCAAGCGTTTGAATGATATTGGCTATGATGCGCGGCGAAAAATCACCCTTAATTTCCTTGTCAACGCGCACGATCTGCTGGTGGGAGGCTATTATCCTGGTTTTTACTATTGTGGGGCGTTCGTCGTCCCTTACTATCCCGCGAACGTCAATCTTTTTTTCAAGAAACTCCTTAAACAATTTATCACCGGAGAGATCATTTCCGACAACGCCTACCAGCGCCACCTCGGCGCCAAGCCCGAGCAGGTTGTTCGCCACGTTGCCGGCGCCGCCAAAGGCGTAGGATTCCCTGGTTATTTCCACCACCGGAACGGGGGCTTCCGGCGATATGCGCGAAACTTTTCCCCAGACGAACTTATCTATCATAAGGTCGCCCAGAACAATGATTTTGTGGCGCGTAAACTTCGGTATCAGGTCGGTAAGCTTTTTCATTTTTCCACTCCGTCAATCAGCGATGCATATAACAGCGGAAACATTATTTCGTGATGGCCTGTAAAATCGTAACCGCGCCCGTTGCCTTCCGTCGGCCTGCTTACTATATTCTGGTGCGGGCGGTACTGGCGGATCATGTCGAAATTTGCGGTCGTAAAATTAAAAACCTTATAACCCAGGTTGCGCGCAACGGTAAGCGCTTTAAGGAAAACCTCGGGCAGTATAACGGCGCTTCCGAAATTAAGCAGCGCCCCGCCGGAACCCATGCGGGAAACTGAATCCGCGAACTTTAGAAAATCATTATAACTGGCTTTTCCCCACGCCGCGCCGTCGCATTGAGGATGCTGGTAAATGATGTCAGTTCCTATGGCTACGTGGACCGTTAAAGGAACTTTAAGCCGGTGCGCAGCCGCAAAAACACTTAAATTTCTGTGCGGCAGTCTGGCTTCTTCTATGCAGCGCCCTATGGTTTCGCCGAGGCCGCGGTTTTCGCTCGCCGCGCGGGCGGCGGCGTTGTTTAGGAATTCGCCGGTTTCGCGCGTCATGCCGAAAGAGCCGTCCTTTAGCCGCGCTGAAACATCTTCGGATGTGCGTCCCGTGCAGGCGAGTTCAAAGTCATGGATGCTTGAGGCGCCGTTTGTGGCAATAGCCGTAATAAACCCGCGTTCCAGAAGATCTATGACAAGAGGCCCAAGCCCGCATTTAAGCAGGTGCGCGCCAAACGTCAAAATGACGGGTTTATTTTTCTTCCTCGCAGCAAGGACTGATTTTACCAAATTTTTGAAACTATTTCCAATAAGAATGCCGGGTATCGAATCAAGAAAATCGTTAAACTTTACAGGCGATTTTAACGTTTTCGCAAAATGATCCGTTTTAACCTTGCTCGGCCTCTTATGCAGTGAAACGGTGGTAATCCTGGAAAGGTCAATCCTGCTCTTCATAATTTTTCTCCAAATTAATAACTGGTGTTACGCAGTTCTCTTTAGTCGTTTGAGGTCATTGCGAGCGAGAGCGAAGCAATCTCCACGTTGCTTTTGATGAAAAGCGAATTGCCGCGCCCTTTGGGCTCGCAATGACGACGACAACTTCAAAACGCCAAAGAGACACGAAACTCGAACAATAAGGCTGTTCGGTTTCAATATGCGAGCCGAAACGCAGGAAAAGGTGGGCGCGGCGTAGCGGTAGCTACGTGAGCCCACATTTTCCGAAGTTGCAGGCCGCAGATTGAAACCGCTAAATGACTATATAACTGCTTGATAAACATAAGCCGTTAGTCGTTAAACTTAACTTCTACGAGGCGGGCTTCTATGGCGCCTACCTTTACTTTTGAGCGCATCAGTACGGGAAGTTTTTTTTCGTCGCAGGTCAGCCAGACCTTGAGTTTGCCGTCTGCCTTGAAAATGCCGGCTCCATCGCGCAATGCGGGTTCCACGACCCAGCAGGTAAAATTGCCGGCCGCTGTTTTTACTTTTTCGCGTCCCGTAACGTTAACTATCAGCGGCCAGGATTTGTCGCCCGAATGCGCGTCAATGGAATATTCTTTTCCAACGGCAAGGTCGCGTGTGCGCAGGTAATACATGGATGACAGCACGTCTTTGACCCATGCCGGCGTGTTTCCGGTTTTCCCCGATTCGGTTATCGTAAATTTCCGGTTTTGCTGGTCAATTATTATGGTTTCGTCTTTTTTATAGTTGCCTTCCGATATGTGACTTGAGAATTTAAGCGAGCTTAAACTCTCGGTATCCATCCATGCCTCGTTGGTGTCGCGCACCTTGAAAAAGGTGTCAAAAAACGGCGCCGAGGATGCTTTTGTTACTATGTGGTATGCTTTCCTGCCGTTAAAATCAACAATACTGTCAATCTCCATCGAGGCCGAGCCGACGGTGAGAAACTGCCAACGAACGTTAAATTGCAATACTTCCCCGGGTGAAAACGCGGTGTTTGTCTCCTGTAGCCATGCAAATGCAGGCGCAACGATCTCAGGCACGTTTGCGGGCACGGCCGGGTCCGTTTCATTGGACGGCAACGGCGTAATGAGATAAAAACACAAACAGGCCGCTGCCGCTATCTTTCGATGAATACTATTTTTTTTACACATGATTATTGCCGGGCAATCCACTTCGCGGCTGCGAACAAATTCCTGAATGTTTTGTCCGGCGACAGTTCTCCTTTGCTGCTTTCAATCTTCTTTCTTTCCCGCCTGCCGTGTCCGGTAAGCACGAATATGCCTTTCCCGCCCATGTTCTGTCCCAGCAGGAAATCGTTGGTATGATCGCCGACGGCATACGAACGGCGCAGATCCAGGTTAAATTCTTTTTTTGCCGCATTTACCATTCCAAGCCCGGGCTTGCGGCACTTGCAATCCTCATCCGGGTGGTGCGGGCAGTAATATATCGCATCAAGGGCTGCACCTTTCTTTTTCAAAAGCGCCGATAAATGGAGATGCACCTTGCGCAGTTGCTCCTCGGTGAAATAACCGCGGCCTATACCGGACTGGTTTGTTACCATTATGAGCGCATAGCCTGCCCGGCGCAGCAGCTTAAGCGCCTCGACAGCGCCGGCAATAAGGCGCACGTCCCTGATTTTACTCAGGTAGTTCTTTTCGCGGATTAGCGTGCCGTCCCTGTCAATAAAGACGGCAGGGCGTTTTGCAGGATGTTTTCCCACGTTGGTTCTCCGGGCATGAATTCAAGCCTGATTTTTGCCGCATAAAAATGTCGCGTCTTCTCCGGCGCAAGGCCTTCAAGAAGCGGCGCAAGGCGGACGGCATCTTTCTCCGTCGTAACTATCGGTTTGTTGGCGGCAGCGGTTAGAAGCGTATTAAGTTCACGGGATGTAAACCAGTGATGATCACGGAAGGCTAAATGCCGCTCCACGATGAAACCATGGTTCTTAAGAGTGGCCGTAAAGCGGTTATTATCGGCTATCGCGGAGAGGGCTGTTACCGGTTGGGGTATTATATCTGAAACGTTCATAGGGGTGTTGTCGGTAAGCTGTGCTAAAGAAGTAAGAGCATATCGCGTTGCAGTCAGCGGGACGGCGGTTTGACGCCGGATCGTTTGTTTCAGGGCGGCCAACGCACCTGCTTCAACCGTATCGGCATTAGTTATTACGATTGCCTGCGCACGGCGCAAGGCGGAAACAGGCTCCCTTAAAATGCCTGCCGGTATAAGACGTCCGTTGCCGAACGGGTTGCCCGCATTAACACAGATTATATCAAAATTACGGCGCAATTCCCAGTGTTGGAAGCCGTCGTCAAGTATGAAAATGCCGGGGTTAAAGTTTTCTGCGGCAGCCATGCCGGCTGAAAACCTGTCTGCGCCGG
Organism: Elusimicrobia bacterium RIFOXYA2_FULL_50_26; assembly: GCA_001800355.1. GTDB lineage: Bacteria > Elusimicrobiota > Endomicrobiia > Endomicrobiales > XYA2-FULL-47-53 > XYB2-FULL-50-12. The sequence continues at coordinate 3,378 of MGVF01000098.1, read as the reverse complement.
ACATTACGATAGCGCCCGGCACGCTTCGCGCGATCAACGCCGGTTCGTCGCCCGCGTCAAAAGGCGTTGCGATGATGTTTTTTCCGTCGCTGACTACCAGTGGTTTCCTTGCGCGCTTTTTCCTGAGGTAGCCCCTGGAAAGTATGCAGGCTTGTATATTATTGCGTTCAAGAAACTGTGCAAGCGAAATTACCACCGGTGTTTTCCCCGTCCCGCCCCACGTCAGGTTGCCAACGCTTATAACCGGACGCGGCAAGGCCTTCGGCTTTGAAAACATCTTGTGAAGGCGTGTTCCCACGCCGTAAAGAAACGACAACGGAAGCAATGTTACGCTTATGAAAATGTGTCTCGTTAGCGTTTTAAAGTTGTCGTCGTTATTGCGAGCCCAAAGGGCGCGGCAATCTCGCTTTTCATCAGAAGCAACGTCGAGATTGCTTCGCTGCGCTCGCAATGACCTCAAACTGATGAAAATATTATTAAGGTTAAACAAATCTCAGCCTTCTTTCGGAGTGGTAACGTCCACTAGTTCCCATAGTTTTATGTATTTGATCATGGTGTAATAGCCGTAGAGAAGAGAGAGTATAAGCCCGACTTTGCCGTCCAGGAATCCGAGCTTTGCCACATACATTCTGAAAAACATGGCGGCGGGGTTAACCAGCAGGTGATGGATTCTAAAGCGTTTGCCGTCCGCAAACATTTCCCCGGCCCGCAAGGCTGAATAACGGTCCATTTTCTTTAAGAACTGGTCCATGGATAAAAACGGGAACTGCAAAGCATGGCCGTTGAGACGCGAGAGTTTACCGTCGAGAATATATGTCTCATGCACTTTTTGCAACGTGTACTTCATTTTTTGCCTGTTAAAAAACTGCGGCTGGCGGTAATCCGGGTACCATCCGCAATGTTTAACCAGGTGGTTTAGAAAATAGCTTTTGCGCGGCACAAGGTAGGCGTCGGCATCCGGCCCGTCGCCGGACAATCTGGCGCGGATCTCGTCGCGCAACTCCGGCGTGGCGCGTTCGTCGGAGTCTATGCTTAACACCCAGTCATTGGTAACGTGGGACAATGCGGTGTTCCTGAGCTCGCCGAACCCGTTGAACTCATGCTGGTAGATTTTGTCGGTGAACTGCCGGCAGATCTCAACCGTTTTGTCGGTGCTGAATGAATCCAGCACCACGATCTCGTCAGCCCAGGTTACGCTTTCAAGACATGCCCTGATTTTCTTTTCCTCGTTAAATGTAATAATGTACACGGAAACTTTACGTTCGCTCATTTATCGCCTCGTCATATATTTTATTTACGGCTTTTACCATTGAGTCAATGCTGAAATATTTATGCGCACGCTCAAAACCATTGTTGCCCATGCGGGCGCGCAGGCCGTTATCCCCGAGCAGCCGGCATATTTCCACGGCCAGCGCCGGCGCGTCTTCGGGCGGGACAAGAAGCCCTGACTCGTTATTTGAAAAAGTTTCGGGTATGCCGCCCACATTAGTGCCTATCACCGGTTTGCCCATCGCCTGCGCCTCGACAAGAACCTGGCCGAAACCTTCCGTATCCCACGAAAGCAGGCAAACGATGTCCATGGCGGCGATGAACTGTTCGACTTTTTCCGTGTGGCCGGTGAAGATGATTTTATCAGCAAGCGGCGTCTGCCCGGCCATCTGCTCAAGGCGCGCGCGCAAAGGGCCGTCGCCGACTATAAGGTAACGGGTATCGGGATACTGCCTGGAAATAAGTTGCGCCGCCTCGATAAGATACTGCTGGCCTTTGCCTTTGGGCGGGTTCATCGCGGCTACCGTGCCTACCACAGGGTAAGAAGCGAGATTGTAGCGCGCGCGTATGCCGTCCGCGCTTACGCCCGGGCTAAACCGTTGTAAATCTATACCGTTATAAACAACCTCGATTTTCGAATGCGGCACTTTTTCCCTTTTTTCAAGCCCTTCGGCAACTACCCTGGAAATTGCTATCACTTTATCCGCGAGCCGGTAATGCAGGCGGCTGTAAAAACGATGAGGCAGTTGCGCATGACGGTGAAATACTACCTTTAAGTTTAACCGGAACAGGGACAGAACTTTCATGAATATGCACGGCCAGAAAACCTTGCCCTGATGGGCGTGTATAATATCAATGCGCTCACTTACAACTATTGACAAAAGCCGCGCAATGCCGACAGGGTCGAACGACCCGCGAATGACTAAAGCGCGGCGCGCAAGCCCCATGGCGCCGGCCTGCGCGAACAGAAAACTGTCAGGCGGCGCGGCAATAACGTTCCGGTGCCCCTGCCGTTCAAGCCCGGAAGCAAGATCCAGCATAACCTTCTCCGCGCCGCCGGATGTGCGGGATGAATAAATGTGCGCTATCCTGTATGAAGTCATTTTGCGGGTTTTAACCTCTTCAAGCGTACGATTAGTTTGAAGTAGGCGAGTATGGTTCTTGTTACCTTCATTTTGCTTGCGCCTTTTTTGTTGTCGTATCTGAGTTTCAGCGGCACCTCGTCGAATTTTCCGCCCGCAAGGCTCGCTTTCAGAAGCAATTCCAGGGTTGACGAAAAGCCGCTTTCCTCGACCAACTTTTCCCCGAACATGGCATGAAGCCTTGTAATCATGGCATATGAATATCCGCGAAATCCGGATGAATAGTCGCGAATATTTTCAACCGGCCAGAGAATGCCGAGGCCTGAACTTGCGACATGGCTTAAAAGCCGCCTGAAAAGATTAACGCCGTTTTCCTGTCCGCCGGAAACAAAACGTGACGCCACCACGACGTCCGCGCCGGTTTTTATTTTATTTATAATGGCGTAAACCGTATCGAGAGGATGAGTGCCGTCGGAATCGGTTGTAATTAGAATATCGGAATCCTTTATGCGCGCCAGTATCTCCGAAAACCCCGTGCTTAAGGCCTTGCCAAGCCCCCGGTTCTTGTCGTGATGCACGGCAGAAAGCGACAACTTGTTTTTATATTCCTCGATTATCGCCGGTGTTTTATCGGTTGAGCCGTCGTTGACTATAATAATATGGTACGGGAATGAAAAATGCACCGAGATAAACTCCTCTAAAAGTCGCGGCAGGTCATTTTCCTCATTGTAAGCCGGCAGCAGAAAATAAATCATTTAATGTTCTCCCTTTTCAGTAAGTGCAATATTGACTTTTGCAGGGATCGTTCCCAAAACGATCCGGCCTTATACGTCAATGGAGTGTCATTGCGAGCGAAGCGAAGCAATCTAGTCTTTTTAATACGAAACAGCGAGATTGCTTCGCTTCGCTCGCAATGACAGCAGTCTTGGCATTTCTTGCGTAACATCAGTTAGTAAACAGTATGACGTTTTTGGCACGGGCGGTTTCTTTTGGCGCGCGGGTGGCGGATTTTTTAAAATTTTCGTAA
>MGVF01000097.1 GCA_001800355.1 Elusimicrobia bacterium RIFOXYA2_FULL_50_26 | reverse complement strand
ATCTGGCTTGCCAGTCCGGCGGTATCGCCGCTTTTAAAAACAAGGCCGCAACGATAACGAAAAATGATATTTTTAACCGGCGACATATCCGACGATATAATCGGTTTTGACATCGCCATGTAGTCGAATAACTTATTCGGCAGCGTCGTTTGCGTGTGTTCAGACACAATGTGAGGAATAAGGCACGCGTAACTTGCGGCGATATGGCGATATACTTCATCGTGGCTGACCCAACCGCTGAAATGAACCCTGTCTTTAATGCCAAGCTGCCGGGACAAAACTTTCAGTTTTTCCGCATCCCGGCCGCTGCCGGCTATCACAAGAGAAGCGAAAGGATATTTTTCCGCTATTGCGGCAAACGCCCGCACGGCCACATCAACTCCCCTGTGCGCATCTATTTTGCCGGTGTATAAAAACCGCTTTTCGTTATTGCGCGCCGAAGATGCGCCGCAACTGGCGGTTTGCTCCGCGCATGGCGTGTTTAAAACGGCGGCTATTTTTTCCGTCGGCGCGCCTGCTTTTACAAGCCGTTCCTTTTGTTCATCGGCGACAACAATAACGCGGGATGACATATTTACCGCCCATTTTTCATAGAGCCGCGGCAGCAGGGCATTGCCGGAAACGATAAGCTTGTAACGTTTTCTGTTATATGCCACAAGCGCGGCGGGATAGTTTTCAGCCATATCGAAAATCGTGGGAACGCCTCTTAATATACCCGCCGTAATACCCAGCCACGCCACGGGCAGATCCCTGAAAATAATCAGCGAAACGTTGTTTTTATTTAATATATGAAGGCAACGCATCAGCCACCATGGATTAAATGGAAACGGCAGCGTGCCGATTCTGAATATCTCCACGTTTCCGTCAACCTCGTGCCGGCTCATCCCGCGGCGCGCCCTGCAAATAATCAGCACTTTATAAGCGCTCAACGCGCGGATAAATTTTTCTATCCGCACATCCCACGGGTAAACACCCTGCCACAAAATGGCGATGGTAAGATCCCTGGCGCCCGGCATCATTCCATATTTTCTCTCATGTCGAAAAGTTTCTGGTACAGAGAATCTCCCATGATCATTTTTATATAGTTCTTTAAGTGGTAGCCCAGGCCGCTGCGTAAGTATGCGGAACGCTTCATGGATGCAACCTGTTCGAACAATTCCTGTGTAACATCCGTCGTAACCATATATCTTCCCACCACGTAAGGCAGCGAATCCGGGCGCGTTTTGAGCAATTGAGGTTTGGAACTGAACACCATCCTGAAACCCGTTTCGCGCGCCATCCTGACAACCCTGGAATCAACCCTGCCGCCGGGACACGACAGCGTTTCGGGCGCAACACCGGTTACCGCGCCGATAACACTTCGCGAGCGCGCCAGCTCGTAACGCAATTCCTCGTCCGGCAACCCGGTAAGCATCCTGTGGCTGCCGCCGTGCGATTCTATGTAGTGGCCGCGCCGCGTCATTTCCCGCAACTGTCCGGCATTAAGGAATACCCCGCCTTTTCCTATCACGTCCGCCGTAATAAAAAACACTGCGTTGAACCCGTGCCGTCCAAGCAACGGCATGGCCAGGTGATAGTTGCTTGCGTCGCCGTCGTCGAACGTTATAAGCACGCGCTTACCGTCGCAAACCTTGTTCGCCAACAATTCGCCAAGTCTGATCGCGGCAAATCCTTTGGCGCGCAGCCATTCCATCTGACGCGCAAATGCCGCTACAGGAATGTTGTAACGATTCCTGTCGCCGCGCTCTGTCTCCGAAAACAGCCTATGGTACGCAAGTACAATCGTTACCTGTTCGTTTCCCATGTTACGTTTTTCCTGCCGCCTAAAACCTCCCATGCGCCGAAAAGCGAAGCCGCGTGAATCAACACAAAATATAACGGGTAACCGAGCGCCCCGGCCTTGAACCATCTCAACCGCTGCAGAAAATAGCCGGCCAGCGCGGACAGATAAAAAAGCGCCTGCATCGAAATCGTAAGAACGTAGAGGCTGCGCGGCAGCAGGAATAAATTTATTAAAAGCATGATAAACGCCAACTCAAAGAAAAGCCAGCGTATAAGCTTGTGTGAAACAAGCTGAAAAAACAGCCACGGATTTTTTAGCGGATTAAAAAGCGCCCGCATGTATATAAAGCCTCTTATGCCACGGGCGACCACCCTGCGCCGCATTTTCATTTCATCGCTTTTTCCCTCGCACGCGGCCTCGCAGGCTATTGCCTCCGGCTCGAATACTACGCGGAAACCTTTTTGAAGTATTGCCAGCGGCTCGACGAGGTCGCTTATAATGTCGGCAGGCAACGGCGTATAAAGCGTTTTGCGAACCGCGTAAATGCAACCGGTTGCGCCGGTAAGCGTCCAAACCTCACTCTGGAATTTCTTTACCATCACCTCGTACTCCCAGTAAGACTTTTCGCCGGCGCTGACGCTGCTGTTTTTTCCGCTGACGTAGCGCAATCGTCCCGTAACACAACCCACCGACGGATCGTTGAAATTGCGCACTATCATGCGCAGAGCCAGGGGATCGTACACCGTCGTGGCGTCAGAAAATACTATAATTTCACCGGAAGCGTGGCGCACCGCCTCATTCTGGGAGACGGTTTTACCTTTTCGCCCCTCAACCCGCACGAGACGGACACCGCGGTTATGAAAACTGCGCACAATTTCATCCGTGCCATCCGTTGAACCGTCGGAAACCACCATGATCTCAAGTTTATCCGGCGGATAATCAAGCGCAAGCGCGTTATCCAGCTTTGCGGCAATATCTTTTTCCTCATTGTAGGCCGCTATCAATAAAGTCAGGCGCGGCTCTATTGCGCCTTTATTGACGGGATTGTTAACAAAACGTGATACTATGGCCATGAATACTACGTATCCGAAATACCCGTAAAAAATCAATGATGCGATAAACCAGAATGCTATTTCCATGATGCCGCCTTATATAATTTAATGTATTCATCCGCCATAGCTCCGGCGGAAAACCTGGCCAATGCCGTTTGCCTGCCGTTACGCGCCAGTATTTGCGCAAGTTTTGGCGTTTCCAGAAAACTGATTATCTTTTCAGAAAGGACATGCGAGTCTGCCGGCGGCACAAGCCAGCCGGAAACACCGTCGTCCAATATAGCGGGTATTTCGCCCACGCGCGAGGCAACAATCGGTTTTCCGGCCGCCATGGCCTCAAGCAAAGCCATGGGCATACCCTCGTTTATCGAGGGCATGACAAAAACGTCGGCCGCCGCAAGAAAAAAGTTTACTTCGTCGCTTTGCCCGGGAAGCCTGAAATTATTTTCAAGGCCGGCTTTCTTTATCTGCGCCTCAAGCACGCCTTTTTGCGTCCCGTCACCCAGTATTGCAAAAACTGCACAGGGATGCCGTGCGACGACGCGGGCTGCCGCCTCGATGAGATAACTATATCCTTTTTCCGGCGCAAGCCGACCCACCGCAAGCACAAGCTTTACTTTATCTTTTATCGCAAGCGCGCTACGGCACCGCTTAACATCGTCGGCGGATACGCGCGCAAAATTTGCAAAGTCAACTCCGTTATGTATGGTGCATAATCTGAACCTGTTTATGCCGCTCCGCTCGGCCTCATTTTTGACACCGCCGGATACCGCAGCTACCCTGTCAAAATAGCGGAGCGCCATTTTATCAAGCCACCTGTAAAACGACATTTTCGCCCCGCGTCCCGGCCAATTGTGGCATGTGGCGATCCGCGCTATACCCTTACCGGATGCGGCATACGCATAAATGTCCGGCTTGTATCCATGACTGTGGATTATTGAAAAGTTGCCTTTGCGCACAAAATCCGCCAGGGAACGGACGGCCGTTATGTCGGCACGCCCCAGGCAGGTGATTTCGTGAACCCCGATGCCGGCGCGTTCCGCTGAACGCAATATAACGCGGCTGCCGCTGCGCCCGTCACAAAGGTTGGCAATTTGCACATCCACCCCCCTTTGCAAAAGATGTGCCGAAAGCGTAAGCACCATCTGTTCCGCCCCATAAATCCCCCGTGAACTGACAAGCTGAATTACTTTAATGACACCCCCCTGTTTTCATGGCAGGAAAAATACCAAAACTACCCCCCCTCACCTTAATCCTCTCCCCGACGGGGAGAGGAAATGTCTGTGTTTACACTTTAACCCTCTCCCCCTCGGGGAGAGGGCAGGGTGAGGGGAACACCCCCTAATAAACACCGTTAACCTTCATTGTTTACTGTTAACTGTTCACTGTTTACTGTATTTATGATCAGCCCGCGTTGCACCATCCCGAGGATGACCCAGAAATATACTATTATCTGCATGAAAGTCCACCTGTCGCCGAACATGTTGGTGGTAAGCGTACCCACTACGCAAGCTGCAAACCCCAGGCCAAGCCCTTTCAGGAATTCATCGTCGGCATCCCTGTATAACCGGTAACCGCTTGCAAGCGCCTTCCAGAAAAGCGCAATAAATATAAGCGCCCCGATTATGCCTTCCTCCGCCAGCACTTTCATAAAAATATTATGCGTATCCTTGAACCTTCCCAGCAACCCGCGATGATATATGACGTCGAAACCTACCCCTGTAATGGGATTCTCCTGGAATATACTCAGGCTCTCTTCCCACAACTCCAGCCTGTGCCGGGAAGAACTGTCCAGCGCTCCCTCTTCCGTATGCGTCTCCTTTATGCGGTCTATTACCGTCTTAGGCAGGATTGCCTGCCAGAACATCAGCAATAATATCAGCGGCAGTATAAGCGCCCGTATCCTTATAATGCTTATTGCCAGCATTCCCGTGATCAACGCCACGTAAGCGCCGCGCGAATACATGAACAACATAACGTACATGCTTACCGCAAGGAGGATGAACATCATGACGCGCATCGCAAAATCCTTCCACGTTAATAAAAGGCCGATAAGAATAAAGATACACTGTATATAGAATGCCGCCACCTGGTTGGGACCCAGCCACATCGTGGTGCCGATAAGCTTATCGCGGGAAGCCAGGCTCGGCGACCACATTATCTGCTTTATGGTGTAGTAATCCATTATCAGCGTGGTTAATGCCATAAATAGAAGCAGCCATTTCATCTGCGTCGTGGTTTTTATGTTGTTTACGGTTAGAAAATAAATCAGCGGCAGTATCATATAATTCTTCCACGTCTGAAGCCGCAGGTTGCTTGCGCTAAGCGGTGCGGGCTCATTTAGATAAAATGCGCCCTGCCAGAGAGAAAAGTAAGTGTATACGGCCATGACGATAAGCAAGGTGTTCAGCGGCGTAGGCTCCAGAATCGTTTCATGTTTGATAACCGACCTTACAATCCAGCCGATAATCATGGCTGCCAGCACAATGTCAACAAGGTCCTTGCCCATCGGGAAAAGATGCATCCTGTAGAGCACGTTTTGCAGCGGTATAAGCGAGACGATGAACATGACGGTAATATCCACCCGCCCGAAAAGAGCCAGCAGTATCATCGCCGACATACCGACTATATAAATAATAAGCGCAATATTTTCAATCATAGTTATTTGCTAATGTTTATCAAGCAGTTGTATCGTCATTAAGCGGTTTCAATCTGCGGCCTGCAACTTCGGAAAATGTGGGCTTACGTAGCTACCGCTACGCCGCGCCCCCGTTTTCCTGCGTTTCG
>MGVF01000096.1 GCA_001800355.1 Elusimicrobia bacterium RIFOXYA2_FULL_50_26 | reverse complement strand
TAGTTGGTGCCTGCGCCAAGCAGGCCAAAGTTTACAGGCCAGTCCGTAGAGTAAAGCGATGTTCCGATAGCAGTTGCTATATCCGTCCAGCCGATGACGTTCGTGCCGGATGCGCCGGCGGCGGTCCATGCGCTGTACTGCGCGTTTGAAAGAAGCGAACCGGAATCTTCAAAATCAACGTCGTAAACCGCGCCGCCCGAGTTGCGCCATGTGTAATCGCCCGGCTGGTGCGGATCCGCCACCGGCGCCGCCGTGTCTTTCATCACGTAAAAGGCGTCCGTAACAGTTGTGGAGTTGCCTGCCACGTCGAATGCGCGCACCGACACGTAATTGCCGGCTCCTTGTGCCATCGAATCGAACGCAACACCCGGAAGCTGCCAGTTAGTTTCGTACAGTATTGAGGAAAGCCCGGTTGCAACGGTTGTCCAGCCTATGCGCTGTTCTGCGCTCATTCCGGCGCCGCCGTAAACAGTCACCTGGAACGATGAAACGGGCGCATCGTAGTCCCTGAAATCCACGTTATATGCGCCGTCGTTTGTTTTGCGCCAGATGTTGTCGCCCGATTGATTGTCAACTACCACCGGCCCCGCGGCATCTTTTTTGACGTAGAATACGTCGTTTAAAGTTGAGGTTGAGCCGGCCGCATCCCATGCGCGCACCGATACGTAGTTGGACGTTCCCTCGGAAAGCGCCGCAAAATTGACAGGCCAGTCGGTTGTATAAGCGGCGCTTGAAATGGATACGGATATGGCCGTCCATGGTATCAACTGGCTGCCCGAGAGGTTGCGTGCGTTCCATACGGCATATTCCGCGGCCTGGAGCCTGGAGCCGCCGCTGTCGCGGAAATCAACGTTGTAAATTGTCCCGCCCGAGTTGTGCCAGTCCTCGTCCTGGAGCTGGAGATTGTCAAACGTGGGCGGCGTGGTGTCCTTCAATACGTAGAATGCATCCACCGTAAGCGCGTTGTTGCCGGCCGTGTCAAACGATTGCACCGAGACGTAGTTGGTAACGCCTTCCCTCAGAGGGACAAAACTTACCGGCCAGTCCGTGGTGTATGCGGCCGACGATATGGCGGTTGCTATAGTTGTCCAGGACACTACTGCGTTGCCGCCCTGCCCGGGCGCATCGCGCACCTCGTACCTGGCATAAGAAAGGAGTGAGCCGTAATCGTTGAAATCAACGTTATAAAGCGTGCCGGACGCTTTCCTCCAGGTATTGTCCCCGGCCTGCGCCGTTACTATTTCAGGCGCTGTCGTATCTTTTTTGACGTAGAAGGCATCCACAAGCGTCGTCGTCGTGCCGCTTACGTCCCAGGCGCGCACGGATACGTAATTGAAACTGCTGGCGCAGGCTGCAAAATCAATCTGCCAGTCCGCGCTATAGGACGCGGTGCGCGTGGCTGTGAAAATATTTGTCCAGGTTTTTAAAAGCGCGCCGGCCTGCGCTCTCCCGGAATATATCGAATACTGGGCTGTTTCGACAAGAGAGACGGCGTCGTTGAAGTCCACGTTATAAACAGTGCCGGCGCTATTCCTCCACGTGTTATCGCCGGCCTGGTTGTTTGTAATAGTTGGCCCCACGGTATCTACCACGGTTACGGATTCAGGCGCCGACGATGACGGGGGAGGGTCCTGCTCGTCGCTGTTTAGGGCATTGTCCCATGCGATCACGCGAAAACCATATCTTCCCTGAACGGGCGCAGTGAACTGGATCGGGCTTTGAGTAAACGTTGCGCCGAACTGCGTCCAGTTGTACGGCGCCGCTATTTCCGTGGCCCAGAACAGTTTTACGTGCGATATGCCGGACGCTCCCTGGTCCGTGGCCGCATATGGGATGTCAAACACAAGCGCTCCGGCGTTTGCCGGGGCGGCGGCGCTTGCCGACGGCGGCTGGGTATCTTTGCGCACGTAAAAAGCGTTATCAAGCGTCGTGGTGGAACCCGCGTTATCGAATACGCGCGCCGAAATGTAGTTGGTGCCGGGCAGCAGCAGGTTAAATTGCGCCGCGGAAAGCGTTACCGGAGCCGTGTAATACGTGGCTCCGCTTAACAGGGCTGCCGAATCCGTCCAGTCGAATGCCAAAGGCGGCTCGCCCGCGCCGGAGGCTGAGGCGCGAAGTTGCAGGTTCCCGAGTTTCGAGCCGCCTTCATCTCCGAAGTCCGTGTCGTAACTCCCGTCGTTTGTTTTGCGCCACGTGTTATCGCCGGCCTGGTTGTTGACGATAACCGGAACGATTGTATCCTTAAATACCACAAAGAGGCCGTCGGATGTTGCGGCTGATCCTGCAAAATCCAGGGCGCGCACCGATATATAATTTGTCGTCTCGTTTTGCAGCCCGTCCCACAGGTTTTGCGGCAGCGCCCAGTTTTCGGTGTATGAGTGGGTGGCGGTTGAAATTGCAAGCGTCCAGCCCACAAGCGCAGGCTCAAAGGTTTCCGGCACGGTGGAAGCGCGCAATTCAAAGCGCTCAATGCCTGAGCCAGAAGAGGCGTCAATCATATCTATATCGTAATAATATGCGTTTGCGGCATTATGCCATTCCGCTTGCGGCTGCTGCTGGAGCGCAATGACAGGCGATGTCGTGTCCTTTAGAATATAAAATGCGTCAATATAACTTTGGGTATTGCCGGCATAATCGTGCAGGCGCAGCGACACCTGGTTTTTTCCCTCCCGTAACAGTTGCCATGTTGCATCCGAAAGCGCCCATGCCGAACCATAGGCGTTAGTATCAAGCATTGATGTATGGGTGTCCCAGTCCCGTATAAGTATGCCGCTTTCGTTGGCGCCGGTGGTGATTTTTATTTCAAAGTGAGAAAGCAGCGAGCCGCCGGTATCGTTAAAGAAAACGTCATATGCGGTTGACGAGGAAGGGCGCCATGCGCTGTCGCCGCCGGCCTCAAGGTTGTTAAATGACGGAAGCGAGATGTCCTTTAATACGTAAAAAACGTTCCACGCGGTGGTGTAGTGCAGAAGGTTGTCCGCGGCGCGCACGGATACAAAATTTGTCGTTCCTTCTACCAGATCGTCAAAACTGACTTGCCAGTCCTGTTCACAGGTTTCGAGATTTTGCGCATCGGAAACAGCTGTCCAACCGATAAGCGGTTCGCCTGCATGATCTGCGGAAGTCCATACCGCGTACTGGATAAAGGATAGTTTTGCGGGCATATCCCTGAAATCCACGTTATAGACGGTTCCCTGCCCGTTGCGCCAGGTTTCATCCCCGGCCTGCGAATTTGTGATGACAGGCCCCGCCGTGTCCACGACAAGCGAATAATTTTCCGTGAAATCGGAATAGTTGCCGGCCAGATCGCGCGCGCGTACCCGCCAGAAGTAGGCGGCCGGAAGCATTCCGGCAAGCTGCCTGTATGCGGCGGTCTGAGCGGATGATGTGTAAAAAACGCCGAAAGAAGCGTCGGTTGAAATGAAGAATTCGTAGGCCGCAAGCCCGGAGCCGCTTGCCTGGCCGTCTCCTGTATCCTGCCACGAGAACGTTATGATTGTTTGGTCAGTAACCGTTGCCTGTAGCGGCGCGGACAACGAAGGGGCCGGCGGGGCGGTGGAATCTATCAACAGCGAAAAATGCGCCGTATAAGGCGAGTAGTTGAGCGCGTTATCCCTGGCGCGCACCTTCCAGTAATACGTTGCCTGTTCAAGTGTGGCGGAAAGCGCAGTTGCGGCGGTTACGGAACTAAAATGCACGGCTACGAAATCCGTGGCGGTGGATAATATTATTTCGTAGTCTTTTACCCTGCTTGAGGCATCGGCCGAGGCGCTCCATGAGAACGAAACGTTATTCTGGCTGGTTATGGCGGCGTTAACCGGCGTTGTAAGCCCCGGCGTTGCGGGAGCCGTGGTGTCTTTTCGGATCAAAAAAACATCAGGTCCCGACGAACTGTTGCCGGCGACGTCATAAAGCCGTACGCTTGCATACCCCGTAACGTTTTCACGCAGTGAGTTCCACGCGGTTTCGCTCACGCCCCAGTCCGCGGTATACCATGCGCCGGTTGTGCTTGATAAGAATACCGGCATCCAGCCGGCGATTTGCGCGCCGGCCATGCCGCTGCTTTCATACAATGTGTATTGCGCCGTGGCAAGGCCGGATAACAGGTCGCGGAAATCAACGTTATACAGCGTTCCCGATGAATTTCTGAACGTGTAATCGCCCGACTGGTAATCCAGGATCGTGGGGGTGTTGGTGTCTTTTCTTACGAAGAACACGTCCTGCAATACGGTAGAGCTTCCGCTTACGTCGTAAGCGGTAAGCGATATATAGCTTGTGCCGTTGCCGATAAGATCCCATATATAGCTCTCGTCAAGGCCTGTTGAGGGGTCCGGCGCCAGGCGCCAGTTGTTTGTGTATTCGTACACATTCCCCGTTGATATGACGGTAGTCCAGCCGGTGTAAGGCGCGCCTGTTTGCAGCGGGCCGCTCCATGCCTGCACGGTTACAGTGGATATGTATGCGGCGGCTTCGAAATCAACGTTGTAATAAGTTGAAAGAAACGTATCGGTCGAGCGGTGCCACGAAAAATCGCCTTCCTGGTAAATTGTGATTATTGGCCCCGAGGGTGTCGTGCGCAGTACGGAGAACGCATCCATGTTGTAGGCGACATTGCCGGCGAAATCCTGTGCCTGAACGGATACATAGCAGGTATTTCCCATAGGCAGGGCGGTAAAATCAATTGCCCAGTTTTCGGTGTAGTATGTTGTATTGGGCGTGAAGGGTGACAAAGGCGTCCATTCCTTGATGGCGCTGCCCGAAAGCCCTTCGGCAGGATAGATACAGTATAAAGCGGTTTCGAGCCGCGAGCTGCCGGGTTGACGGCTGCCGGCCGGAGTATCGAAGAAGTCAACGTCGTGAATTAAGCCTAATATATGCGAGCTTTCGTAGTGCGAAGGCGGATTGACGGTTATCGAAGGCGGCGTGGTATCCTTAAGTATGAAAAACATCGCCGACGCAGGTTGCGCGGAATTGCCGGCCGCATCCGTGCAGCGCACATAAACGTAGCCGGTTGTGCCGTCTTCAAGCTGGCCGAAGGCGCTTTCTGAAACAGGCCAGTTCTCATCGTACAACCCTGTTCCGGCGGAAGAAAAAACAGGAGACCAGTTCGCCAGTATTTCGCCGGCCGTATTTTTTACGAGATATTCAGCCAGGGTTACGCCGGAATAAGAATCCGCGAAATCCACGTTATATACCGTACCGCTTGAGCCGCGCCATAAGTAATCGCCGGCCTGGTTGTTTGTTACCGTGGGCGCAACATCGTCTTTCCGCACGTAAAACGCCGGCGTTGCGGGCGTCAGCGTGGATCCCGCCACGTCGCAATATTGAAGGAACACATAATTTGTTCCTTCCCACAAGCCGGCGAAATCCACAGGCCAGTCCGTTGTGTACGACGGCGTGCCGGATGATGCGAAGATGTCAACCCACCCTTGAGGCCACTCGCTGTCTGAAACGGACGGCCCATTGCGCACCGTGTAGCGGGCGTGCGACATCAGCGATTCGTTATCGTAAAAATATACTTTGTACGCCGTCCCGCCGAACCTGCGCCATGTATCATCGCCTGCCTGCTGGTTGTCAAGCACGGGTGGCGCGGTATCTTTTTTTATATAAAAGGCATCTGCCGTAACAGGCGAGGTGTTTGCCGCGAAATCGTAGCAGCGCACGGAAACATAATATTTTTGCCGGGATGAAGGTATCTGATCCCACATAGTTTGCGGCAGTTGCCAGTTGGCGGTATGTGAATATGTGCTTGTTGTAAGCACTGTCGTCCATGCAACGATAAACGGGCCGGCGCCACCTGCGGTAGTGGATATTGCCGCCTCGAAGCCTTTTATGCCTGAGCCTGAGACATTATCATTAAAATAAACGCTGTAGCTGCCGTTATTGGTTGTATGCCATGCGTTGTCTTCCGGTTGAATATTAAATACCGAAGGCGGTGTAGTGTCTTTGAATACGTAAAACGGTTCAGGGTAGGAATCCAGCTCGCTGATGTTGCCTGATCCGTCGGTTGTTCTCAATGCGATATGGTTTTTTCCCTCTTTAAGCACGGGGAAGTCGGGCAGTTGCCAGTTTTGCGCGTAATTTGTGGCCGATTGCAGAACTGCCGCGGAAAGCAACGTGTTCCAGCCCGTTACCGGTGATACGGTGCTTGAGCCTGTTACGTATGTTACCTTGTATTCTGCAAGCGCAAGCCCTGATCCGCCGCTGTCCCTCAAATCTACGTCATAGAGTGCGTCGCCGTTTTTCTGCCATGTATCGCTGCCTGACTGGTTATCCGTTATAACAGGCAGCGATACGTCGCGCTTTACGTAAAATGCAGGTTGCGCAACCGTCAAACTTGAGCCGGCTACGTCCCAGGCGCGAACATAGACATAGTTTGTGGTGTCCTCAAATAACGAGGCAAATGATACAGTCCATGGGGTTGTATAACTTGCCGCGTTTACGGGCCGTGCTATTATGTCGCTCCAGCCGATAACATCCGCGCCGGTTGCACTTTCAACCCTGTACTGTATAGCGTCGAGGCCTGACTGGCCGTAACCCTGGTCATAGAAAAATACTTCGTAGGTTTTGCCCGGCGCATTCTGCCACTGGTCATCTCCGGTTTGAAGCAGCTCTATAACAGGCGGCGCAGTGTCCACAACCAGCGTGAACACTGCCGTAGAGGTGGTATAGTTTAGCGCATTATCCACGGTGTTTATGCGCCACGTGTAAGAAGATTGGGCAAGTGTAAAGGAACTGTAAGTAAGCGTTGTGGCTGAACTGTAATTTATCACTGAAAAACCTGGCTCCGTGGAAATCTGGAGAACATAATTCTTTATGCCGGCCGGCGTATCAGAAACGCCTGTCCATGAAAACGATATGTCCTGCTGTGTGGTAAGAAGATTATTGACGGGCGCGGACAATATGCTTACTTGAGACGGCGGGGTGGTGTCAATAATAACGCAGTAACGCGCGGTTGAAGTAGTGTAGTTTAACGCATTATCAATGGTGTTAACGCGCCATGAGTAAGACGATTGAACAAGAGTAAACGAGCCGCTGGTAAGCGCCGTGCGGGAGCTGTAATTTATGATGGAAAAGTCCGGGGCGGTGGAAAGTTGCAGCACGTAATTCATAATACCCGCCGGCGAATCTGAAACACCTGTCCATGAGAAAGTTTTACCCTGCTGGCCGCTTACAAGGTTGTCCGCCGGAGCTGTAAGCGACGAGACTTGAGCCGGCGGCGTGGTATCAATAATAACGCAGTAACGCGCGGTTGACGTAGTGTAGTTTAACGCATTATCAATAGTGTTAACGCGCCATGAGTAAGACGATTGCACAAGAGTAAACGAGCCGCTGGTAAGCGCGGTGCGGGAGCTGTAATTTATGACGGAAAAGTCCGCGGCGGTGGAAAGTTGCAGCACGTAATTCATAATGCCCGCCGGAGAATCTGAAACACCTGTCCACGAGAAAGTTTTATCCTGCTGGCCGCTTACAAGGTTATCCGCCGGAGCTGTAAGCGATGAGACTTGAGCCGGCGGCGTGGTGTCAATAATAACGCAGTAACGCGCGGTTGAAGTAGTGTAGTTTAACGCATTATCAATGGTGTTAACGCGCCATGAGTAAG
>MGVF01000095.1 GCA_001800355.1 Elusimicrobia bacterium RIFOXYA2_FULL_50_26 | reverse complement strand
TTTTGATCAGCTTAAAACGTACCAGGCTACAAAAGAAGCACAAAAAAAGAAGGCGGAAGATTTTGCCGGCTTTGCGAAAAAGATGGTACAACATGCTCTAAATAACGAGAAGGAAGGCAGGGGAGTTTTCCGGCGTAATCTTGAACTTCAAATCCCGTCCGACAGGTTGAAGTTTATTATGTCGGTAATGGAAGCGGCTTTGGTGGCCATTGAAGACAAGAATATACCCGTTTCCGGGATGGAGAATAGGGATGCCGCGTTCAATAGATTAAGCGGCTTTCTAAGGTATGTGCGAAGCTTCGCTATTTATGACAATGATAAATGTACGATAAAAATTGACGGATACCCCGACACGGTTCACATCCTTGTGCCGGAAGATAAATACGGCAATGACTTTTTAAGCGACTTAAGGAAAAGTAAACCCGGCGCCGTGCTGGTAGAGTATGACGAAATTATTACCATAGCCAAACGCATCTCATCCGAATGGAAAAGCGCAGACAACGGCTACGTAGTATACAGGGAAGAAAGGCCGGCTTCGCGCTGGCAATCGGCAGCCAAAGCGGCTGTTGCGTTTGTTATCGGTGCGTCCGGTATCGGGCTTCTTATGGTATCGTTAGCAAATGCGGGCCAGGTGGTGGCGGATGCGCCGTTACTTACCAGCCAGATAGTTTCGGGCGTCTCGGCAGTTATTCTTATAGGCGCGTATATTTGGGCGAAATTGAGCGGCAGGAAGCCTGCGGCGCCGCAGGTGCGCAAGGATGATGATATTGTTGATAATATTATAGAAATTGCGCGGATAGATCATAGTAAAGCAGTCAGAATGCTGGAGAATGCTTTAGTATTGAGAGACAGCCGTGGCGGCCGTGATGCTGTGCAGGAATTAATGGCTAAAGTATATGTTGAGTCAAAAGCCAGGTTTGATGTGGAAAAAGACCCTATGGTTAAATCGGAATTGGGACTGTTTGCGAACCATATAGCTCAATATCGAATTACCACAATAGAAGGTAAAGTTTTTAAGCTTGGGTCATGCCCCGCTGATTTGCTTAATATAGAAATGCTGCCTCGTAACCTTGACGATAAATCGTACAATGAAGTAAAGGAGTTGGTGCGGGAAATTTACTCAATAAGGGGCGTTACAGGCATAAGAAGTACATTCAAACAGCTTTATGCAAGAACCCATCCCAATTCGCGGTTAGCCTTATTGCTGGATCTTGAGGCTTTGCTTTCGCGGGCTGAATTTGCAACAAGTGATGCTGATGAAATGAGAGTAATGTATAATTTGAACCCAAAATTTGAGTTACTCAAAAGTGATGTGGCAGAGCATCTGTTTAAGCCTGTCGAAGGTAAGCCGATTATGTTGGCTAACAAGGCTGGATTCGGCAGATACGCATCAGCTCTCTCGCTGGTGGTGGAGGTGGCGGGCGAATATCCGGGCATTGCAACAGGTTTGTTGGAAAATGCCGTCAAAGGCATGGACATTGAGTTGCGCCTTCCGTTCCTTGTATGGGTGGATGCCTTGCTGGCGCGCGCGCAGTCCGACGCTCTTAATGAATTGTCATACAACAAGCTGAATGCTATGCTCGCAGGCAATGATGTCAATGTTGAGCGGGAAACCGGCATGGCCATTAACCTGGGTAAATTCAAGGCGTTCTTATCCGGGTGCTTAATTTATACCCGGTCCGGGGATGCCCAACTGGCAGAAGGATACTCGGGATATAAGGTTAATACCGGGGGCAGGGTAGCAGATACGGATATAGTTGTCAGCATTGCGCACACAAACGACGATTTGGCGCGCAGGATGCTTATAACTAATCTTAAATCCCTAAGCCCGGACAGACGCCTGCAAGAGATTGCAGCTGTGGATATGCAGCTTGTAGACACGCTTCTTAAATATAATAGTCCGGCTGCGATTAGAAGCTTGTCGAAATTTAGAGCTTTCCTGAGTGGTCTGTTATCTAAAGAAAGTGATAACCAATATGTAATAAAAATTCCAGGTTCGCCCGATACGGTGCATATCTTTGTTCCAGCCGGTAAAGATAGTAACAGTTTTATCGAAAATATATGGAGAGAAACTCCTGCCGCCGCACTTATAAAGCGTGTTTCTATAACCGATGAGTCGTTAAATTTGCGCCTGTCTCATATAGTCGGCGGGCTGGAGGATGATTACGTTGTATACGAAACAGCCGAAACGAAACGAGATATGCCGGCAAATATGTTTATAACGGCAGCCAAAGCGTCCGTCGGATATGTTGTTGCCGGAATTGGTCTTTTCTCGGCCGCGAACATACTTGCGCTTATGATGCCGTCGTTGGCAAGTGCGGCAACGGCCGGGGAAGTGTTGGCGATGGATGCCGGCACGGTAAAAATTTTATCTGAAAGCGCACTGGCTATTATAGGCGCGGCGTTTGTATTCGGTTTGTGGCATCTGAAGATAGTCAAGCAACGCCGGCAAAGCCAAAACCGGGTTCAGAAGCCGGAACAGGCAAGCGCTAATAACAAAATCGGCGCAACAAACAGTGTGCGGGGCATGTTACTCAATACCGTTGCTATAATTCTTATTCTGCTGACGATGGCTTACTCAGCGCGAACTGCCAGCCCCGCATCGTTGACCGGTCAAACTGTCGGCCGCAGTTCATTGGATATGGGTAATTTTGCACCCAATAACAAATGCGCCATTGACATATCCGGCGGATTCATTTCAATGGACCCGGACGGGGCCAGGCGCGCCAAAGACATTGAAGAATGGGCGGAAAATGAACTGAAAGCGCGCACCGCGGCCGGCACGCTGGATCCCTTTATTGAAAAAGTCTTTGATAACATGGGAAATAGCGTCAATGCCAGGATTCTCGCCAAGGCGTTGCTGCTGATTTCAGAAGTAGATCCTGCGTCGTTTAATTCGCTGAGTATTTCACGGGCATACTCCATGGTTAATACCGATGGCCCATATAATGTAGAAGTGCGCGGGTCAAATTCAATCGGTGAATACGGCAACCCCGTAATACATATAAGCCTTGGCGGGCTGGATATGGCGGCGCCCCGTTTCACTGATAAAAACGGATTGCTTGCATCGCCTTCCATGTTTCATAAAGACACGCCGACTTTAGACCTCGCGGTTGCCATAGCAGGTTCTGTCAATGATGTGTGGCGGTTGCCGCGGGGCATGCTGGGAATGTACGCAAAACACGGCCCCTGGGCGCTTGCCGTTCATGTTTCCAATAAAGTGCCTCCCGAGGCCCGTGAAAAGCTGGAATTGCAAACACGGTTCCTGAAAAAACTGGGTTTCTACCCGCCCGACGGCAAATCTTTCCACAGCGAAGAAATGTTAAGCGCCGTGTATAAGGATCACAGGTGGAATTTGGTGGTAACGGATCTGTTTACAAGCATATTAATGACCGTATCCTCTGTTCTGCTGGGCGGCATAGCCTATGTAACGATCAACTTCAGAAAGTGGCTTATTTTCCGTAGCAGGGTATACCCCGCCACAGACTTGATTTTGATGGCGGACGAAGTGGTAAAAATGGCGCACAGCGACGGTAAAAAAGCATATGAGATGTTCCTGAAAGATATTGGCCAAATGAGTGTGGCTTCAGGAAGATATTGGGATATTACAGTCCGGTCATTTAATACCGCAAGGCCGAATGCGAATACGGCACAGTTGAAAGAATTAACAGTGTTCGAGGGATTGCTGTATGGTTATAAGTTTGATAAACCCCGGGGCAGTAATGGGTTGTCAGGCGTACGCAGCATTTTAATGGTTACGCTGCTTTCGCTTACAGCGATGGTTTCATTAGCGCGCGCTTCCGTAATAGAGAGGCCGGATGCGACTGTAATGGATGGTTATGCGTTAATGTTTAACGGTAATCCGATCTATGTTGAAAATATGAATTTCACGCACCCGGCGGTAAACGGGCGCGAAGAAGAAATCGAGAGCTGGGCGAATAAGAAATGGAACGATTCTTTTGCCGACGGCACGCTTGATCCGTTCATAAAAAGCGTATGGGACGGCATGGGCAACACGCCCGAGGCCGCCACCATAGGCCGGACGCTTCTGTTTATTTCAGAGATATACCCTTCTGTGTTCGAATCATTAAAATTGGCCGGCGTTTCTTTTGAGATGGGCGCAGATGTTTCCGGCGCGCGAATGGACGTGGTGCGCAGAGGTGACAGGCCGGTGGTTCGCATACCGGTGAGTGAACCCGCTGCCATGGTTGCCGGCGCGACTGAAAAACAGTTGACGCTGGGCCTTGCCGTTAACGTGGTGGGTATGCTGCCGGACATCTGGCAGGCGGCGCCTTCGGCAGATGTGCGCGGATCGGCATTGCAGTTATTGCAGGGATCGTTACTGGATATTTCCAGGGATCCAAAAACGTTCTGGCATTGGTTGAATAATGACTTAAGGCCGGGCATGGTGTCCCTGCCGATTCACATTTCTAATAATGTGCCGCCCGAGGCAAGGAACAAGTTTGAACTGCAAACGCGATTACTTAAAGGCGTTGGCATTTATCCCCAGGCAGGCGAAGCGTTCCTCGGCGATGAATCGCTGCAAGCTGTTTACGGCGATTACAGGCGCGAACTTATTGCAAGGGATGTGCTGGCAATTATAGTGGACGCTGTAAGCTTTATACCCAGGATAGGCATAGCCATAATAGCGGTGGGCTTCGCGATATTGGTGCGGCAACTCAGCAAATGGAGCGGGCTGCTTTCGGTTGCCATGCTATTTGTGCTTGTCGGCGCGGTTGCGGCAAACGCGGCTCCGTCCCCGGATACGCTTTCCGCAGCACAGCCCGCAGGCGCATTTTTAGCGCAAGCGGCACAGTCCGTTCCCGGCGCGCTTACCGCGCTTTTGTCCGCCGGAATGCTTGCTGCAATTTTCGGCAAAGTAACGGGCGACGGCAAGGTGCAGCCGCAGGCACAAGCGGCGCCGGTGAATGTTGTAGAAAACGCGGCCGGTGCGGTTGCGGAGACAATAGATCCCAAAAGAACTGTCGGCAGGGCAGTAGGAAAAATGCTTAATCCGAACACGTGGTTGTTTAAGGAAACGCCGCGTTTAAGCTGGAGAACTGACGTGCTTGTGGCAATGCCGCAAAACGTATCCAGGATAGGCTCTTTAATTGATAAGCGTAAAGAACTTGGAATAAAGACGCTTCTTATAACGCTTTTAACCGATACTGTTTCGCCGGAAGGGCTTGTAGAAATTGGAAATATTGTCGTAGACAACATGCTTGTCGAATTGATGTACGATAGCCGGAATGAGACGGTGTATGTTAAGATGGCGACAGACCGCGATTACCAGGGAAATGATGATGATGCCAATCTTGCCAGGCGCATAGCTGCGGACCAGAAAGAAGGCGAGACATTTTTAACGGAAACTATGCGCATGCTCGCCGGCTCCGCGACGCAACTTGTCAATGAAATGAGGAGCGGAGAAAATAATCGCATAAAAGATTTTATGCATGGAGAAGGCTTCGGCGAGGCGTGGTTGTTTGAATACGATCCGGATTCATCGTTTACCGGCGTGCTTAACGCTTACATTACGAAAAATAATGCGAATATCCGCATTCCCTTTGGTTTCTGGAACGTTGCGGACAATAAACTTGTTGAGTATATCAAGTCAATGATAGCGGATTATGATATTAGAAACCCGGCCAGAGGCGAACTTGCCAGGGGCAACAAACAGGAAAACACCGCGCAGTCCACGAATGTCGGTTTTGCCATCAATGACATAGCATCCATACACGATGATACAGCGCCGCTTGGCACGTTTGCCGGCCTTGAAAGCGTGGCCGCGCAGTATTACAGGGCGGGGGTAAACCGCATGTCGGTGCGTATGCCGTCCGCGGACGAGATGCTCATGCGCATAAACTGGTTTGAGGTTGTAAGCGGGTTAAATCAGGACAATGCCGTAACTAAGAGGCTGCGTAGTGTTTTAGGCAGCATCGAGATGATCGAAGGCAATGCAACTATGGAAGACATTGCGAAGATTCAAGGCAAATTTGAAGAAGTTGCGCGGGAGTGCATGAAACAATACAACCGCAACGATTTTGACAACTTCATCAAAGAAATTGCAGACCGCCAATTATTTGACGCGCTCAAAAATATTGAGGAAAGAAATGAGGGGCTCAGAGTGGCTGTAAACACAGGCCATGCCCTGGGAACTTCCGCAGGTATAATGAAAGGCCTGCTTGAAAAGATTGACGGCAACGTGCAGGTGGATGTAAGTGAGTTGGGAGATAGCGCGCTGCCGGTTTTCCTGAGTCTTCTCTGCGAAGGAATGGGCAGGCAGCCGCGTGTCGAGATAAAATGCGCGTCCGCCCAGGCGACAGTTGTTAAATCAATCCTGGCGCAAGGGGATTACCGGTACGGAATAATCATAAAGGGATCCTCCGAAGAAGATCGCCGCGTTGCCAGGGAACTTGGCGCGATCATTGAAATTGACGGAACTGATTCGTCCGCAAGGAAAGACATAGAAAATGGATTGCAATCAGGTGTTGACGGCCTGGATGTGGCCTTCGGCGGTGTTTCGGAAGATGGTACTATCGTGCGCATGCCGCGCCCTGTCAGCAGCAACGGATCGCTTGGCCTTAACTGGATTTACAGCCTTGTGGACGCCCTGCGCAACGACGGCAAAATGGAAGTTATGTCGCCTGCCGGCCGTGAGCGCATAGGCTATAGCGCGGGTTTAAATCTGGCGCAATCCATCGGACTGGATAATACTGACAAATTGTTTATTGAAACCCTGTTTTCCGCGGGCTCGGATGCGGCAGGCGAAGCCATGGTTAAAAAGGCAATTACAGAACTGATTGACGTTAACAGCGCTGTCAGCGGAGAGCAGATTGTGGATATGTTTAGCGCGAACAAGGAATTAACGGCCGCCTTGTCCCGTGTGGCAAAGCGTATGGAAGCCTATGATGACAAGGAACACAAACAGGCATTCCGCAGCGAAATGGCCGGTATCCTGCGTGGCGCGGTGGCGGGATCAGTCAGAGCTTTCGTCAATGCATCTAATCCCGGGCTGGACCGTGGAAGGCTTGAGGCGCTTATGCCCGTGGCGGCCGAGCTGGCGATCCAGAATCTCAAGTATAAAAATGGAATGCTTCAGATAACGGCCGAACCCGGCGTAGCGGCGGAGCTGTTGCCGACGTTTGCGCTTCTCCTTCCGCAGTTTAAGGGCAGCCTCGCAAAAAGCCTGGCCGAAAGAGTTAATAGCTCTACACCTGTTGATTCGCTATTAAAGCTTGCCGATGCCCTTTCACGTATGCGTGAAAAACATTTACTGGCCGATGTAATGGCAATGTTGCCGGAAATGGAATCCATTACGCCTCAAGGCAGGATTATGCTGGCTAACGCTATTTATTTCAGGGAAGACGATGGGTATATCAAGAGGAGCAAAAAAGAAGCCTTGATCAAAGAAGTAGCTAAAATGACGCAAAAAGACCTTGCCGTAGTCGCATTGCTTTCATCGCACATCAGCGATGAGCTTACGCCGGCGGAAATTGAGTCAATGCTTGGTAATGCTGGAACGCAGGAACAGGTTGTAAATGCCGATATAGCAACTCAAAATGGATACACTACCCAAAACGTGCTTGCGCGCTATGCCGTGCTGCGTCAAAGGAAGGAGCATGTTAAGGCGGATATAGCCGAAGAATCCTTCAATGTCGAATTTGGAAATCTTATAGCCGAACTCCGGCGCTCGCCGGAAAGGAGGCCGCTTGCCGAAGCCATAACCTTGCGGCTATCCATAGAAACACTGCTGAAAGACAGAAGGGTTGACATCACAAGCGAGGATACCAGAAGCGCCATGCAGCAAACCGTGATGTCGGTAACAAGAGACTTCCTTTCAGCCCAGTAGCACGCCGTTTCAACATGTTTTAACTTGACAGATTTATCCCGAGCGTGATATCTATGAAAAGCATATCTTACAAGATACTATCGCTTTTAATAGTTTCCTGCTTTATCCACAGCTTCGTGCTGTTCGAGCCGTTGATGGGCGCGGTAAGTTTGGCGCGCGAGCAGCGAGCCGCAGGCGAGGTTAAAGAGCGGATAGAGCGTTTCACGTTGCCATACCGCTACGGCCGCGTAGTAAGC
>MGVF01000094.1 GCA_001800355.1 Elusimicrobia bacterium RIFOXYA2_FULL_50_26 | reverse complement strand
GAGGAGAGACCGACATGACTGTTAATATTTGTAAGTGCCGACATGCGTTGCTTGCCGTAGTTGCAGCACTCCCGGTGTTGTTGCTTCATTCGCCTGTTGCCCGGGCCGCCAGCCTTGATTACAGCACTTATTTCGGAAAAGGCGGTACTACTGTCATATCGAACGTTGCCAGGGACAGCTACGGGTTTACATATATCGTCGGAGCCACGGAATCGCCTGAAAATTTTCCGGTTACCGCCGGCGCATACGACACCGCTTACAACGGCGGTGCGAAGGACGCCTTTGTCGCGAAAATATCGCCGCAGAACGAAATTGTATTTTGCACGTACCTCGGCGGCTCGGGCGAGGATTACGGCCGGGGCATTGCCGTTGACCTTTCCGGCTATATTTACGTTACCGGAGCCACCTATTCGCAGGATTTTCCCACGACGGACGGCGCCTGGGACAGAAGTTTGAACGGCGAACGCGATGCCTTTGTAGTTAAGCTTGCGCCTGCCGGGAAACGCATTATATACTCCACATACCTCGGCGGCAATGCCTGGGATTACGGGAAAACCATAGCGGTGGATTACAAAAACTGCGCCCATATCGGAGGGTTTACCCACGGTGATTTTCCGGTAACAACTTATGCGGCGCAGAAAACTTTCGGCGGTGCGGGCGACGGGTTTATTACCAGATTAAACGCCAAGGGCAGCGCTCCCGTTTATTCCACGTATATCGGCGGCTTAAGCTGGGACGGCGTAAATGCCATATGCGTGGATGCCGCGCGAAACGTATTTATTGCGGGCGACACGCATTCGTCCAACTTCCCGGTTACGGCCGGCGCATACGATACCAACACATCGCCCCTGCAGGGCAACGTTTGCTCAAGCGGCTATGCCGCGAAACTGAATGCAACCGGCGCCCGTTTCACATACGCAACGCTTATCGGCGGAAAAACTTCCCCGGCGAGCGCGGGCATGAGCGCGATAGCGCTTGACAGCCGCGGCCGGGCATGTGTCGCCGGCGCGACAAGCGCGCCGGATTACCCGGTCAGCCTTAGCGCTTGCCAGAAAACTTACGGCGGCGGCGCTTACGACGGCGTTATAACCAAATTAAACGCATACGGCACCGGAGTAATCTGGAGTACCTACCTCGGCGGAAGCGGCGACGACCGTGTTTATTCCGTCTCGGTTGATACTGTAACAAATACCGTGTTTGCCGCGGGCAGCGCCTCGTCGTCGGATTTTCCCATAGCCGGCGCGGCTTCGTTCCAGCCGGCCAACAACGGTTTAAACGATGCCTTCGCCGCAATGCTCAAATACGACGGTTCCACGCTTCTTTCCTCGACGTATCTCGGCGGCTCGGGCCGGGAGGGTGATGCTGATACCACCGCGCTTTCGCTGCTGCCAGACAAAACCGTGTTCATCGCCGGCAAAACTTCGTCGGCGGATTTTCCAACCACGCCGGCCGCGCTCCAGCCCATTTACGGCGGCGGCGACACGAACGGTTTCTTTTCCGTAATAAACCTTGTCATGGCGCAGGAGTACAACCGGAAGCCCGTGGCGCTTGCCGGCCATGACGTGTTCGTCGAAACGGATTCCGGCGACGCCGCCGTTACGCTCGACGGCAGCCAATCCTATGACCCGGACGCCGGTGATTCAATAGCAAGCTATAAATGGTACGACGCTGGCGGCAGTCTCCTGGCAACCGGGCCTGCGCCCACGCTGACGCTTTCAAAAGGCATCCACCATATCTATCTTATCGTCAGCGACGGCAGCCTCAATTCCGATATGTTCGTCGAAGATACGGAACGCGACTCATCCGTAGCCGTGGCCGTTTCCGAGGGCGTATTCCGCATAAATTGCGGAGCGGAGACGTTCGATTACACCGATCCCCGGGGCGAGTGGTGGATGAGGGACGAGGCTTTTTATTCGCTCTACCGCTGGGGCAACATCGGCGGAAACGCCGCCGGAGTTTACCCGGGCGAAATTTACAACACCGGCACGCCCGAGATATTTAAAACCAACCGTTTCGGCGGCACGGACATGCACTACAGGATCGAGGTTCCAAACGGCAGTTACGCCGTAAAACTGTTGATGGCCGAAACCTGGTGGACGGAGCCGGGTAAACGCTCGTTCGACGTGGCCGTCGAGGGCAACGTAATTTTGAGAAACGTTGACCTTTACGCCTGGCGCGGATTTGCCACCGCTTACGAACGCACCGTTCTCGTGCAGGTAAACGACCAGGCCATTGATATAGATTTCCCGTCGGTTTACGCCGACAACGCGCTTATCTCGGCGATTGAGGTGGCGCAGGTTTCCGTCGCCGACGAGGCCTTCCTCGATTTCATCCAGAAAAAAATGTTCTGGTATTTCTGGAACGAGTGCGACCCTGCAACCGGCCTTATTAAAGACAAGGAAGATAACTGGGCGCCGGGCAGCGAAACCGTCGGGAGCATTGCCACCACGGGCATGGGTTTGAGTGTGCTGACCATAGCCGCCAACCGCGGCTGGGTTACGAAAGAGGAAGCCTATCTGCGGGTAAAAGCAACGCTTAACACTTTCCTTAATAACCCGAACTTTTTTAACAAGGAGGGATTCTGGTATCATTTTGTTGATATACATACCGGCCAGCGCAGCGGCGCCTCCGAGGTCTCCACCGTCGATTCTGCCCTCTTCATACTGGGCGCGATTCAGGCGGCGGAATATTTTAAATCCGTCGGTTACGATCCGGATAACATCTACAAAATGGCGGATGATCTTTACCGCAGGATGAACTGGAAATATTATACCGGCACGGGCAACGACTACCAGAAACAGTTTGTAAGCATGGGCTGGGCGCCGGAAGACAATGCCCTGTTCGGCGCTCTCTGGGAAAACTATTGCGAGTCCGTGTTCGTCAATCTTATTGCCCTCGGCGCCCCGGACGAGGATTTCCGCATAAGCACCTCCGCCTGGACATCCATGGGCAGGGACTGCATTGACGCATACGGCTACATGCACGCGCGTTCGGCGCCGCTGTTCATACACCAGTATCACAACCTCTACTTCGATTTCCGCGATAAGGACGACGGTTTCATGGATTATTTTGAAACCGCAAAATATGCCACGCACACAAACCGCCTTGGCTGCCTCGACGACGAAGGGCTTGGCTACGAGGCCGATGCCTGGGGAGCCACAGCGTGTTACGGGCTTGCCGGCGGCTATCACGTGTACGGCTCACCCGACGGCTGGCACGACGGCACCATAGCCCCGACGGCGGCCGGAGCTTCGATAATGTTTACGCCCGAAGAATCAACCCGCGCGCTCAGGCGGATGTTTTTTAAGTACAAGCAGTGGAACTGGGGCAGGCACGGTTTTGCGGATTCATTTAAGACGAACGTAAATGCCAAATGCCCCTATGCGCTGGGACTTGATAACGCGCCGCTCATCATAGGAATAGAAAATTACAGGACGGGCCTTGTGCGGAACACGACCATGGCCAATCCGCACCTTCAGGCCGCGCTTGGCCGCGCCGGTTTCGAGGCCGGTTCCCTCCGGCGGCTTGCGTTTGCAAGCTCGCACGAAGCCGTGTGGGAAAACGCCGATCCTTCGTTGGTTCTGCCCGCCAGGGCTTTCGACGGCGATATGTCAACGCGGTGGTCGTCGCAGCACGGCAGCGACCCGCAATGGTTATGCATTGATTACCGCGACGTGCGCACCGTAGACAAGGTTACCATCGCATGGGAAGCGGCTTACGCCACCGCGTACAAGGTGCAAACATCCCTCGACGGCCACGAATGGACGGACGTTTATTCCACCGCGGCGGGCGACGGCGGAACCGACGTGGTAATGTTCGAACCGGTGCAGGCGCGTTTCGTGCGCCTCCACGGGACGCAGCGCGTCAACGCGGAGTGGGGCTACTCCGTATGGGAGATGAACGTTTCCGGATCGTCGGTAACTGTAGCGTCGGCTGCTGCCCCGCTCTATGCCCCTCTGGATCCGGAATTCAAAGCCGGGGAAATATATTCCTTCCCGAACCCCGCAAGAAACGGCACAAATCCCACAATCCATGTTGAATGCGGCCTTGCCGATACCGTGGAATTTAACTTTTACGATATATCGGGCGCCGCTGTCCGCTCGGCCCTGGTATCTTCCCAGCCGTCCGTTATCCGCGACATGTATGTTTACGAGTACACACTGGATACCTCAAACCTCGCCTCAGGCGTATACCTTTGCCATATCACCGCCCGTAAAGATGGAAAAGACCCCATAAAAATATTAAAAAAATTGGCAGTCATAAAATAATATTGCAGCGGGTCTTGTGACAATATTCTTCGCTATATGGACAAATGCGTAATCAAATAATATAATGTGCATACTGATTTAACCAATCAACGAATTAGCGGAAGGTGAAAGAAATGATAAGTGATAAATATATAAATACCAAAGACCTGATTAGTAACGGTTATCATACGCGCGAAATTAAAGAGATGTCCGAGAAAAATATGATAATCAGGATTAAGAAGGGGCTATACAGAAAAGTGGGTGTCAACGAACCTGAACATCAGGGGTATATTGACCTTGCCGTTGCTATCCCAAAAGGTGTGGTATGCCTGCTTTCAGCGGTTTCATATCACGAACTGTCCACAGTTAACCCTGGCAATATATCCATAGCGATACCTCACGGCACACGGATACAGAAGATTTATTATCCACCGGTAAAAATATATCTATTTTCGGCGGATATGTATACGACGGGAATAGAAGATGTAAAGAGAGGCAAGTATTCTTTTAAGATATATTCAAAGGAGAAAACTGTTTGCGATTGTTTTAGATACAGAAACAAGATTGGCATTGATATATCCAAAGAATCCCTGAGGGAATATCTCAGGCTGAAAAACAGAAATATCGTGAAGCTGCTGGAAGTCGCAAAAATATGCCGGGTAAAACCTATTATTGAACAGTGGCTTAACGCACTTGTATGAAAAAAGAGATTAAGAATATATCAGCATCCATAAGGGCAAAACTGTTTAATATATCAAAATCCGGCAACATTGATTTTGATTCACTGCTTTTGAGATACTTTCAGGAGAGATTCCTTTTTAGATTGTCTTTATCAGAATACAAGAATAATTTTGTACTTAAAGGCGGGTTGTTGTTATTGTCATGGGATATTCCAGAAACAAGGCTTACAATAGACATAGATTTTCTGGCTACAAGGATTAAAAATAATCCCGAAATTATTTTAACGGCCTTTAAGAAAATGGCCGAAATGCAAATGACCGATGGTGTAGTATTTGATAGCACATCAATCACGCACGAATACATTCAGGATGATTCAGATTATTCAGGTTTGAGATTCAAAATAT
This sequence comes from Elusimicrobia bacterium RIFOXYA2_FULL_50_26, assembly GCA_001800355.1. GTDB lineage: Bacteria > Elusimicrobiota > Endomicrobiia > Endomicrobiales > XYA2-FULL-47-53 > XYB2-FULL-50-12. The sequence continues at coordinate 3,735 of MGVF01000094.1, read as the reverse complement.
TGGCACATCTTGGGCAGGCGAAGAAAAAAATCCGGATAGACATAGGTTTTGGGGATATTATTACGCCTTCCTCAACAACAGTAGATATGCCGACAATTCTGAATGATGAAAACCCAAAGCTAAAAGCATATTCCATTGAGAGTGTTATATCTGAAAAACTTGAAGCTATGGTAAAGCATTCGGTATTAAATAGCAGGATGAAGGATTTCTACGACATATATATCATTTCCAAAGATAGGATGATAAAAGGAGAAATACTCAGCCAGGCGATAATCAATACGTTCAAGTCCAGAAAATCAGAGATTACTGAGAACATTGTTGCGTTTTCGCCACAATTTTACCAGGACAGTATTAAACACAAACAGTGGTCGGCTTTTCTGAATAAAGCACAGCTAAAAGATTTTAACAAAACATTTCCGCAAGTGATAGAGCATATCCGATATTTTCTCAATCCCATTATTCACGGTATAGTGAAAAGAAATGTCGTCAATGCTGTTTGGGATAACGAGAAGGCCTCTTGGAAAAAAGAAGCCTGATATGATATAAGTATTTACGAGTAACCAATGATGAGCGGACTAAAAAAAGTAATATCACTATTTCTGCGCATATATTTTGCCATATATATAGCCTTGCATAAATAACGCGACATGTGTCATTGCGAGCAAAGCGAAGCAATCTCGTCGTTAAAATCATAGATTGCCGCGTCGCTTCGCTCCTCGCAATGACGCTTTAATTGTGCAAGGCTATATAGAAGGGCTGCATTTTCTTATACCTGCGCTGCCAAATTCCCACCCTGCAAAAAATTGACAAAAAAAGTAGAGCGCTTGACATTTGTATGTTTTTTTAGACAATTGAGCATCACTCTTTTCATCTTGTTCCTACCACCACAACCAGCTTAAAGGGAGGAAAAATGGCTGACGTTATTGTAACATCAGACGACAATTATCTGGTTGACGTTGACCACGACAGCAGTTCTTCAGCTAATTATTTTGGTGTTACCCATGACAATGGCGCTGAACTTTTCAGGGTCCAGGAAAACGGCAAGGTTGGCATTGGCACTACTACCCCGGATGCTGCCATTACGGTTAAGGATGACGCTGGCCTTAGTGCCGGAGAGCATTTTCTTGCAAATGTATTACGTACAACTTCGGATGCTCAACTATTACTGGGATACCGTGCTGATGGAACTGTTGTTACTTCAAACCTGATTCGTTCCGCAAACAGTCTCCCTCTAACTTTTGGAACAAGTTCACAGAATCAGGCTGTAATTGTTTTGGATGACGGCAAGGTTGGAATTGGAACAGCAAGTCCGGTTAAGAAATTACATGTAGCCGGTGGTAGTATCTATGTACAGGGTGAAGTTGGGATTCGGAAAGAAAACCCGGCTGGGTCATTGCATGTGTGTCAAGGATTTAATACAGTAGCTCTTATCTTGGAGAATTCTGGTGGGACAAAATTCCAAATTCGGGATGATGGGACAATGAAATGGACTATTGAAAATGATAGTGATGGTCAGTTTTCTATCCATTCTGAGTCAACTAATTATATTCTTTCAATGTATCAGAATGGTAAAGTGGCTGTAGGTGGATTAGCTTCACCGCAAATTGATGGAAAATTGCATGTTGTTTCCGGACATATAACACTTGAGGAAATATCTGCACCTTCAAATGCGCCAACAAATTGTGCAAGAATCTTCTGTAGGGATAATGGGTCAGGTAAAACACAACTATGTGTAATATTTCCATCAGGTACAGTGCAAGTTATAGCGACTGAGCCTTCCTGATATTAGTATTTTCTGGTTACTGGAGGAGTCATGATTAAATTTATTCTGCTTTTGTTAGTATTTCTAAATTCCAGTATGGTCCTTTTGGCAGAACAACAAAATTCGGCAAAGATATTTAATGACAGATTGGAATTATATTTTTCACAAGATATTAGATTTACTTCAAATCCCGGTGAAACTTTTTTTAATACTCTTGCGACGGGCTACTCTGGTGGATTTGCAGATATTACGGTAATAAAGCAGGATTATCTACTATATCTTATTGGGGCAGGGCTAAGATACTATCCATCAAATCAATTTGTTTTAGATTTTACACATATGACATGTCCTGTAGATACACCCGTTGGATATACTATCCCCGGCTCCAGCAAGCTAGTTTATAAAATAATGTCTTTTAGTTCTTATAGACTGGCTGCACGTTATATTTTGCGATGTAGCAAGAATGCAACTATGGAGATTGGCGGTGGCGTACTTTATAATATTGTCAATACAGATCCAACCGGTTTTGGTTTTAATATGATAAGGACGAGTTATTTCACAACCGATTTGCAGTGTAAGTCGCAATATCGCCTTAATAAAAGGGTGAGTGTTGACTTGGGAATAAATTACGACATGAATAACTGGATTAGGGTTGAGCAAAGCCAAAACGTTGATGAAGATTTTTCATTTAAAATTAGCCCTTTTTCTTTAGAGACCGTGTTGTCATTTGCTTTCTAGCGCAAATAAATTAGGAGTGAATTCATCATGTTCGAATGACAGAAAATAGAACTTGGTGTGGAACAAATTTCCGGTAATAAACTATTTGGTGTACAAGTCGAACTTGTAAAATTTAAATCCTTACGGATTAACAATTAATTATGCTGGCTCATCAATCTAATTTTAAGGGGTTACAAATGACCGAATATAAAAAAGTGGAGCTTACTGCAGAGCAACATTGTAAGCGGTCTTGAATAACAAGTATATACGACAATTCCGCTACATCGGTTGCTTATAAAACAGGTTATGAATTTGGTGGCACCACGTATGGCTTTAGCTTTGGCATAAAGTTCTAGAAAGGTATAAAAATGATTGAAGAAACTACAATTCAGCTCACCCAAGAGCAAATATCAATTATGATTCAGATAATAAATAAAACCAGCATTATCGGTGAGCAAGTTGAGATTGTTGCAAATCTTAAACAAACCCTGCTGATGATGTACAAACAAATTCAAAATCGCTGCCTGTCTGCGAAAGAATAATTATTGGCACCATTCAAGTCGTATTTCATCTTGCCATATGCAAGGGTTACATTTTCTCATTCCTGCGCTACAATTTCACTTCCTCATCCCCACCAAAACAAATTGACAATTTAGCCTTATTTTGGTAAAGTATTATGCACGTAAAACTCCCGTTGTCGGGGAGTTTATTTTCTTATATCGCAAAGGCAATTATGGCATTCGCTAAAGAAGGCATCCCGTTTATTCTCATCCCGCTAGCGCTCGGGGTTTTATTTTTGATTCTCGGCCATGGCTGGACTATCCCCGGGGGGATTGCGCTTATTCTGGGATTATTTTGCGCGTTCTTCTTCCGCGACCCGGCGCGCACCATCCCGCCAGAGGAAAAGGCGATACTTTCGCCCTGCGACGGCACCGTGATGTATGTCGGCGAAGAGGACGGTAAAAAAGTAATCCGGACGTTTTTGTCAATTTTCAATGTCCATATCCAGCGCGCTTCCGTGCAGGGTGTGGTTAAAAAAGTGGAGTACAGCCCCGGTAAATTTTTGCCCGCGATGAACGCGAAAGCGCACATTGAAAACGAGCAAAACAGCATTACCGTCGAGACGCCGGCGGGCGAATACAAGATTGTGCAGATCGCCGGCATAATCGCCCGTCGCATCGCCTGCCGCGTGCGCGCCGGCGACCGGTTGCAAAAAGGGCAGCAGGTGGGCCTTATCCGTTTCGGTTCCCAGGTTG
>MGVF01000093.1 GCA_001800355.1 Elusimicrobia bacterium RIFOXYA2_FULL_50_26 | reverse complement strand
CTGGAGCTTGCCCGCGCGCAATACGCCGATATAAGTTTAAATTTTACCGCCGGCACCAAAAGCAGGATGGATAAACTTTCATCTCACCAGGAGGTGCTTGCGCGCACCATTCAGCTAAGCCAGGCGCGCTCGGAGCTCGCCGTTTCATTGCGCGAGTTGTCGGCCGTTACCGGCAACGTTTATTGCAAGGATACGTGCATCCCGTCGGACAGCCGCGCCAGGGATGACGTTTACGATGAGATAGCGGCGCCCAATATGGCGGTTACGATGGATTCCATCGGCGATCTCGAAAGAGTTTTCGGAGCTTACCGCGGCGCGAAAATGTGGCGGGCGCATCCCGGCGTTGCCGCGTTAAACGAGCTTGCCGAATCGGCGCGGCTTGCGGCCAAAAGCGCTTCGACCGGCCTGTGGCCGAAAATACAATTATCGGCGCGGACGTCGCTGGACTATCCCAACGGCCCGGAGTTCAAGGAGTTCGTGCAGAACAGTTTTGGCGCAAACCTCGCCTGGCCGCTGTTCGATGCCGGGGCAACTAAAAACCGCGTTTTGGAAAACAATAAAACCCGCGATTCCGCCATAAACCGCGGCGCCCAGGCCGGCGTGGACATTGCACGCGAATGGGAAAAGACCAACGATCGAATACTGCATTTGAAGGAACAGGAAAAAATAAATGCCATCGCGCTGCGCGAGGCCGACGAGTTGGCGTCAATAACGTACAAGGCGTACACGGCGGGATCGTTATCGTACATGGAAGTTCAGAATGCCAATTACAGGACGCTCGAGGCTAAAATCCGCATGGTAAAAACAAAGGCGCAAATCTTTGCAAACCTCGCCATCATGGCAAGCCTGGCCGATGAGGAGAAGCAAGAGATGAAATAATTATGCCGGTCCGGCCGGCACAAATACTGTTTTTCCTCTCCCCGACGGGGAGAGGATTAAAGGTGAGGGGGGGATAAGTTCCGATTGAAAATACCCCCTCATCCTCACCTTCTCCCCTGCGGGGAGAAGGAATTGCGGGCGATGCCCGGGGATGGAATTTTTAATGAAATTTAAAATTATTGTCGTTGCTTTTCTTGTGATTTCGGGTTTGGTTTCTGCTGTGATGTATATCAACCGGCACCGGGAGTTTCTCTATGCCGGAACTGTCGAGGCCACGGAGGTGGATTTGTCGGCGCGCGTTACGGGTGTCATTGACAGGATAAACGCCGCCGAGGGCGCAAAAGTTGCAAAAGGAGACGTGCTTGTGCAACTGTCCGTCGAGGACATAAGCGTGGCCGCGGCCGCCGCCGAGCGGGATTACCAGCGCGCCCAGAAATTGTTGCGCGCCGGTTCACTGAACCAGGAAGCGTTCGACAGGATAAAATTCAAAAGAGACGACCTTAACGTGCGCCTTGGGTGGGCTACCATGCGTTCGCCCATTGACGCCACTGTTATTACGCGTTACCACGAGCCGGGGGAGATGGTCAACCCCGGCACGAAACTGCTTACGCTTGCCGACGTCGAGCATGTATGGGCATACGTTTACGTGGAGCAGCCGCTGCTTTCAAAAATAAAAACCGGGATGGAAGTCGGCGGAATAATTCCCGAATCCGACATGAAAAAGATAACGGGCAGCATAGCGAAAATAAACGACGAGGCGGAGTTTACGCCTAAAAACGTCCAGACGCGCCGCGAGCGCACGCGCCTTGTTTACGGCGTAAAGATCGCATTCGATAATCGCGAAGGGTTGTTAAAGCCCGGGATGACCGTCGAGATGCGCCTGCCGGAATAATGAACATACGCTACGGCATATATTTAGACAAACTTGTAAAGCGCTTCGGCCTGACGACGGCCATAGACAGTCTTACGCTTGCCGTCGAGCCGGGGCTTTTGCACGGCGTAATAGGGCCGGATGGCGCGGGGAAGACTACGCTTTTACGCCTGATGGCCGGGCTTCTGCGCCCCGCGGGCGGAACGATTACGTTTACCGCGAACGGCGAAAACGCGGATTTCGAGCACGTGCGCCCGCAGCTTGCATATATGCCGTCGCGCCAGAGCCTTTACCCGGACCTCTCCATAGAAGAACACCTGGAATTCTTTAAAAGCCTCTACCAGCTTGCGCCCGACGTCTACCGCGAAAGGGCAAGCCGGCTTCTCGGTATTACCCGCCTTGAACGGTTCCGCGGGCGCAAAGTCGGGCAGTTGTCCGGCGGAATGTACAAGAAAGTGGGGTTGATGTGCGCGCTGCTGCGCTCGCCGGCCGTGCTTTTACTTGACGAACCGACGAACGGCGTTGACCCTATCAGCCGCAGGGAGTTCTGGGAACTGCTTTACCAGCTTTCCGGCGAGCATATACTGATTCTTATTTCCACGGCATACATGGACGAGGCGGAACGTTGCAGCCGCGTGCATCTGCTTGATTCCGGCCGCTGCATAGCCTCCGGCGAACCGGCGCAGGTTCTGGCAGGGGAGAAAGTTCAATCTTTCGACGAGCTATGGATGAAAAGAGCATGACGGCCGTTACCATAGATAAACTTACGGTCAGGTTCGGCGCGTTTACCGCGGTTGACAACGTGAGCTTCACCGTGGGGCGCGGCGAGATATTCGGCTTTCTCGGCGCCAACGGGGCCGGGAAAACCACGACCATACGCGTGATGTGCGGGCTGCTTGTCCCATCCGGCGGCGACGTTACCGTGGCGGGGTTGAATTTCAGCGGGGGCGCAAACGCTATCAAGGAAAAAGTAGGCTACATGTCGCAGAAGTTCACGCTCTACGACGATCTTACCGTGGAAGAAAATTTAATGTTCAAGGCTTCGCTCAGGCGCATGGACAGGGATTTTACGAAACGGCGGATGAATGAGCTGTTTTCATTCATAGCCTTCGAGTATCCCGTTTCCACCATGGTGCGCGATCTTCCAGGCGGCGTAAAACAGCAGGTCTCGCTGGCCGCATCGCTTCTGCACGGGCCGGCCATCGTGTTTCTGGACGAGCCTACGTCCGGCGTTTCACCGGCGGTGCGCGCCCGCTTCTGGGCATTGATAAGGCAGCTTTCCGGCGAAGGAAAAACCGTGATCGTTACCACGCATTATATGGACGAGGCGGAACAGTGCGAGCGCATAGCGCTCATGAGGGCGGGGAAACTTATCGCGCTCGACAGCCCCGCGGGCATGAAAGCTACCGCCTACCCGGAGCCGCTGTTGCAGCTTTCCTCAGAGGCCGAGGCCGGCAGGCAGGCCGTTGCGGCGCTTGGAGTAAACCCCGAGGTAATCCGTATGTGGCCGCACGGTATGCGTTACCATGCGATAATGCGCGACGAGGATTCGCTTGCTTCTTTCACGCGCCGCCTGCCGCCGGGTGTTAAGGCCGTGCGCATAAAGCCTTCGCTTGAAGACGTGTTTGTGCGCCTCGTCGAGGGGGTGGACAGATGAAACTTATCGGCGGGTTTGTGCCGTTTCGCGCGCTTGCCGTCGCGCGCAAGGAGTTTATGCACGTCATGCGCGATCCGTTCACCATTGCCATGGCGGTGGGCGTTCCGGTTATCCTCGTCATAGTTTTCGGATTTGCGATAGATTTCGATTTCCGCGGCATCAGGATGGCGGTTTACGATCACGATGATTCGCGGCTTTCCCGCCAGTTGTCAGAAGGTTTTTCATCGTCCGGGTACTTTACGGTTATTGATGGCCGCTCACCCGGCGCGCCGGTAACCGAGATAGAGGATGGGACGGCGGCCGCGGCGCTTGTTATCAATCCGGGGTTTGAAAAGAAAATCGCGCGCGGGGAATCGGCGCCGGTGCAGGTAATCGTTGACGGGTCCGACAACCAGAAAACCGGCGTCGTGGGCGGATACATATCCGGCATACAGAAGGCCATGACGGTTAAACTCGCCGGCGCGCCGGCATACGAGCCGATAGCGATGCGTTCGCGGTTCGTGTACAATCCTGAGCTTAACACGCAGTGGTTTATAGTGCCGGGGCTTATAGTCATAGTAACGGGTTTGCTGTCAATACTGCTGACCGCGCTCACCGTGGCGCGCGAATGGGAAAACGGGTCAATGGAAATGCTTCTTTCAACGCCGGTAACGCCGCTTGAGATTATAGCCGGGAAAATATTGCCTTACGTGGGGCTGGGGCTTTTAGGCATCACGTTCGTCTACGTTATCGCGCGCATGGTGTTTTCCGTGCCGTTCAAGGGAAGTTACGTAGTTTTTTTCGCGGCCTGCCTGTTGTTTACCACGACGTCGCTGGCGCAGGGGCTTTTAATATCCGTCGTAACCCGCCAGCAGCAGAAGGCCATGCAGGCTTCCATGATGTCCGGGCTTTTGCCGTCAATGCTTCTTTCCGGATTTATATTTCCCATCGAGAGTATGCCGGTGTTTTTTCAGTACCTTACGATGATACTTCCGCCGCGCTGGTTTATGATAATCATCCGCACGCTGTTTTTGAAAGGCACGCCGGTTGAGGGGCTTGCGGTGCCGTTTTTTGCGTTGACTCTCATGACGGTTATCCTGATTACGGTGGCGGTGAGAAAATTCAAAAGGGACGTGGAGCCATGAATGGCGCGATAGCCGGTTTTATAAGGAAAGAACTTGCCCAGACGTTGAGGGATCCCGTAATGCGCTTTTTTCTTTTCGGCGCGCCGCTCGTGCAGCTTACGTTGTTCGGCCTGGCCATCTCGAACGAGTATAAGAATTTAAAGCTTGCGGTTGTAATGCAGCCAGGCGACGTGATGATGCGCGAGCTTTCGGAAAAATTTTATTCATCGGGCTGGTTTAATTACGCAGCCCCCTCGCATGAGCCGCAGGAGACGCTTCGCTCGGGAGCCGCCGACGCGGTGCTTATCGCCCCTGCGGGCGGGCTTGCCGCGGCGTTTGAGCGCACTCAGGCGCAGGTGCAGCTTCTTATTGACGCTTCCAACGCCACGAAGGCGCGCGCGGTGGAAAGGTATGCCTCGTCCATCGTCCGTACGTTTTACGCGTCGCGCCTGCCGAATCCGCCGGTTAACCCGATTGTGTTTGATTTGCGCATTCTCTATAATCCGACTCTTGAAACCTCGTACTTCATGGTGCCGGGCGTTATGACCATGGTAATCGCTCTTATCGCCGTCATGCTCACCGGCATGTCCATGGCGCGCGAAAAAGAGATGGGTACGCTTGAAACTATAATCGCAGCGCCGCTCTCAAATACCACCATAGTGCTGGGCAAAACCATACCGTTCGTGGTGCTGGCCATGGTTGACGCTATTCTCGTCATCGCGGCCGGCATGATAATATTCGCCGTGCCGATGCGCGGTTTTCCGCCGGCGGCGCTCGCCGCAAGCTTCGTTTTCGTCTGCACCATGGTAAGCATCGGCGTGCTGATTTCAACATTTGCCGCAACGCAGCAGCAGGCGATGATGGGATCGTTTTTGTTTATTTTTCCCGCCAATCTTTTGTCCGGAATAATGTTCCCCGTAGAAAGCATGCCCCTGGCATTACGGTTCCTGGCCTACGCAAATCCGTTAAAATATTTCGCAAGCGTCCTTCGCAACACAATGCTTAAAGGCACCACTCCGCAATTATTCTTCCCCGACATCGCCGCCATGACGCTTCTACTCGCCATCACCATTTTCATAACAATAAAAGCCTTCCGAAGCCGCATTTAAAACAATTTATAAAGAACAGGTTTGAAAGGGCGAACAGCTATATTGAGGCTCCCGGATATGCGGGTTCATTCATATTTAATTTTAGCTCCATTGTTATTTACTTTCTGCAATACGTCTTATTCCTTGTGTTTGATTCAACGCGGATGGTTCCGAAAAGGGTGATAAAATGGTGCGTGATATTCGCTTTGTTTTGATGATTCAAACGGTAAAATTATTAAACATGAGACGGGCGAATAATTCTA
>MGVF01000092.1 GCA_001800355.1 Elusimicrobia bacterium RIFOXYA2_FULL_50_26 | reverse complement strand
TATAATCATGAATAATTTCAACGATCTCGACCCCATAAACAGCTTTGGCGGCGACAGCGGTATATTTACGCACGATTCATCCGGCACATGCACTACGGTTTATGTTACCACCACCGTATACGAGGGGCTTGGGGCGATAGAGTTGACTTATAATGTATCAAAGAACTCCGAGTGGTGGTGCGGTTACTGGACTAACCTTGAGAATAAGGACGTAAGCGCCGCGTCTCATCTTTCGTTAAAAGTGAAAGGCGGTATTGGTGGAGAAAAATTCCAGATACAGTTGCGCGGATACGCCGCAAAGGTCAGGATAAGCGATTACATGACTGTTTCAGATTCATGGCAGGTTGTAAATATTCCGCTTACAGATTTTGCCGGATTTGTCTCGACCGGCGCGGCCGGCTCGTTGTATGATGCCCAGGACCAGCTTTGTTTTGTATTTGAAAACAGCCTGGGCTATCCCACGTCCGGCGTAGTCTACATAGACGACATCCGTTTTGTTACGCCCGGCGCCGAGGATTCCCTGTCAGGCAGCGTTGATAATATGGATGAAGCGCCCGCAACCGTAGGCAAATGGAGAACTTACGGCCAGGTTAGCGGGGCATTGACAAGCATCGCCGGTATTTCGGGTGGAAACAGCGACCGTTGCCTGGAGATGGCCTACAATATAATTCCCGACTCCCCGCTTTCGGAGCAATGGGCGGTGATGTCGCGGACAATGAATCCAAATGCTGCAACCGGTATAATGTTCAGGTTTAAATATAAAGGCGCCGGCAGCAGGGATAATATTGAATTCAAAGTTTCAGACAGCGACGGCAACGTTTACCGCAAAATACTCTACCAGGCGGCGGAAACCAATGACGCATGGAAGACGGCCGAGATTCCCTTCGACGAATTAACTTATTTTTCCGGTAACAGGCAACTTGATCTTACAAGGTTGCGCCGGATTTGGATTGCCGTTTCAAAAAGTCCGGTATCGGACGGCAGCGGCAGCCTGGTTATTGATGAATTGGAATACGCAACGCCGGTTGCATCAAATTACGGGGGGGGAAGCATACTGGAAAAACTTGAAGTGCCTTACAACCCGATTTCGCCCAATGGAGACGGCAAAAAGGATACCGCATGGTTTACATATAAATTAAAGGAAGCCGGCGCAGTTGAGCTTAAGGTGTTTACGCTTAAGGGTGAAAATATATACAGTTACGAGAAGCAGGATATCGCCGACGGAGACGAGCATACGATACAGTGGAATGCAAAAAACAATGATAACACGCTTGTTTCCAACGGTTTATACATTTACACATTTAACGTAAAAGGTTCCGGCGGCCGGGAAGATAAGGTTACTCATATCCTGGGTGTGGTAAGATGATGAAAAAAACTATATTTATTCTATGCCTGCTACTATGTGCGGCCTGCGTTTTGCAGGCGGGCGCGGCAGCGTTTGAGGATATGGGCATCGGGGCGCGCGGGCGCGGCATGGGTGGCGCTTTTACGGCAGTGGCCGACGACGTTTCCGTGATTTACTGGAACCCTTCGGCGCTGGGCAAGGTATACAAGAAGGAAATGATGGTATTTTACCAGGATTTGTATGGGTTGGGTCTTGTTAACTACAGTTTTGCCGGCCTGACTTTCCCTCGGGTGGGCAACGGAGCGGTCGGTTTCGGTTGGACGCGGCTTGGAACCAGCGGCGCCGTTGATTTTATGAACTATAACGAAAATACGTTTATTTTTTCCTACGGCCATCCGATCGGCAAGGCTTTGTCGCTCGGCGCGAACGTGAAATATTTTACCGTCATGTATGACTCAAAGGCAAGCGCGATAGGGTTTGATGTCGCCGGCACATACGAAATCATAAAGGGCGTCTTAAAGACGGCGTTGGTTTGGTATAATAGCAACAGCCCTCAATTATACTGGGAAACCAGGGCGATAGATACTCTTCCGCCGAACGTTCGCATGGGCATGGCATATAAGTTCACGGAAAATCATACGCTTTCCGCGGATACGTACTGGCAAAAAAGTGGTAAAATGCATCTTTCCGCAGGCTGGGAAAGTTATTTTTTTAAGAAGGGGCTGGCCGTGCGGGCCGGAGTAAACGAGCAGGACAATCAGCTTAACGCGGCATTCGGAATAGGCGTAGGTTCCAGGCTGGTGCGCTTTGATTACACAATCGAAAAGCATTACCAGCTGGGCTACAATTCATTGCTGTCGTTATCGCTGCGTTTATAGCTTGTAAATAAAACCAAGGAGGATTTTCATGCGGGTAGAGATTAAGCTGGCGCCGGTTCTGTTGTTGGGATTGTTCATGCTGGGTTGTGCTTCGATGAAAAGAAGCGGAGGCGGTGGCGAGGCTGATGCGGTAACTGTAAAACCGGGCGGTGATATTCTGCTTGTTGCAGACTTTGACGCCGGCAGAGGACCGAACAATATCGGCGGCAGTTTCGGTTCATGGGACAAGGATCCCAACGATGAGACCCAGGGATTTCGCCACGAGTTTTCCGTGCCGGGCTATGATGGGACAGGCCAGTGCCTGAGGCTTACCTATGATGTTGAGTCCGTCAATCCGGCTTATGGCGGTTTCTGGATGAAACTTGAGAACAGCGACGTCCGGCCGTACAGCAAGCTATCATTCTGGATTAAAGGCGATGCGAGTGTCGGTTATACAACCAGGCTGAAAGTGGAATTGAAGAATAATACGGGAATGTCTCCGTTTTATCTTACAAACATTACTGATGAATGGGATGTTATAGAGATACCGTTGTCAAGTTTCAGCAGGATAACCGACTGGAGCAGAATGACGGAATTCGTGGTGGTTTTTGAGGATTCACAGGCCACAAAAAAAACAGGGGCTATTTACATTGATGATATAAGTTTTGTAAAGTAATTATTAGAAAGCAGTAATAAATTAAAGGAGGAAGCATTATGAATAAGTTGTTCGTCGCTGGTTTAAGCGTTGCCGTAGGGATGTGTTTTGCAGTATCGGGGTATGCCGGTGTGAAAGTGTCGGACAAAAAAGTTGTTACCGTAGCAAAAGCTGATTCCAAGAAAGTTGCCAAGAAAACCTCAAGCAAGGAAAAAGCGAAGCTGTACATGATTGCTGATTTTGAGTCAGGCATGGCGCCGAACAATCTCGGCGGCGGTTTCGGCGTATGGCACAAAGATCCAAACGACCAGACACAGGGTTGCACCATGGAATTCGTTACCCCCGGCCACGAGAACAAAGGCCAGGCGTTGAAGATAGCTTATGACGTTGATTCCCCCAACCCCGCTTATAATGGTTTGTGGATGAAACTTGAAGACCAGGATTTCTCACAGTACAAGAAAGTTTCTTTCTGGCTCAAGGGCGACGGTGATGCCGGTTATACCAACAGGTTCAAGGTTGAGTTTAAGGATAGCTCTAATACCAGCCCATACTATGTTGAAGACGTTTCAGATAACTGGGCGCTTGTAGAGATTCCGCTTACCAGCTTCAGCAGAGTGGCTGACTGGACAAAAATGAAGGAATTCGTTATCGTTTTTGAAGATTCGCAGGCAACGCAGAAAGCCGGCACAATCTATATTGACGATATAGCGCTTACGAAATAAAATCTTGCATTATCATCATTGCAAATGCGAAGAGCTTCGCTTCGGCGCGGCTCTTCGCTTTGCCGTGATGGTTTTTGAAATCGTGTCTCTTTAGCAGTTTGAGGTCATTGCGAGCGAGAGCGAAGCAATCTCGACGTTGCTTCTGATGAAAAGCGAGATTGCCGCGCCCTTCGGGCTCGCAATGACGACGACAACTTCTAAACGCTAAAGAGACACTTAAAATCTTATGAATAATGCCATAGTTAATACATTCATATTAATTTCCGTCCTTGCCTTGCCGTGTTTTGCAAGGACGTACCTGGCCGTTGACGATTTCAATACTGAGAGCATGACGAATAAACTCGATGGGAACACGGGCTGCTGGAATTGTAATCCCGATGATACGCAGCAGTTTTGCGACGCGGCTTTCGATACGGATAATCGCGTCGGGGAATCCGGCGCATCCTTAAAACTCACCTACGACATTGATACCACACAGAATTACCTTCCTGAATATCCGCACACGGCATATAACGGCTATTTTACAAAATTAAAAGGCGTAGATCTCGGCGGGTTCAAATATCTGATAGTTCATGTAAGGGGCGATGAAACACAAAATTATACCCGCGCGGTTACCGTCGAGCTGAAAAATAATAACCAGAGCGACAAATTTTTACTTGAAGGGATAAACGGTTCATGGCAGCGTTTTGCCATACCATTATGGAAATTCAGCAAAATAGGCGATTGGAAGGCAATGCAGGAATTGGTTTTCACCTTTGATTATACATCCACAAGAAAAACCGGAGCAATATACATAGACAGCATATATTTCGCGGCCCAAGCCGTGGCGCCTCAAACCGTTGCCTTGCGCGTTGATGGAACAAGCGGCATAACGATTGACGGAAAACTGGATGAATGGAAAAAAAACAGGAAAGCGATTAAATATATCCCTTCATTACACCTTGAAAATGGCGAGATGAAAACAAGGGATGAACTTGATGCCGGCGCCAGTTTCATGTGGGATGACACCTGGCTTTATTTTGCGGCGAAAGTCAGCGGCGGCCAGATTTTCTGCCGCCAGAGCGGTGAGGATATTTGGAAGGAAGACTGTGTAGAATTATACCTTAACCCCGATAACGCCGGGCTTGTATGGAATGACAAAAAGGATTTTGAAATCGGTTTTGCGCCCACCGGCCCGGACGGCAAGCCGCAGGTATGGGCATGGTTTCAGAACGAAAATCCCGGCGATAACGTAATGATGGCGGCGGAGATCTTTAAGGAAGACGGCAAGACGGCCTGCATTATCGAAAGCGCCGTCCGCTGGAGTTACCTTGGAATTACGCCCCGGAAAGGGCGTGAAATCGGTGCAACGGTTGGAGTACATAAGCTTCAATACAGAGATTATACGGAAAAAAAGATTAACTGGTACTATTATCCCGAAGAGGGAAAGATGCGCCTGGGCAGGCTTATTCTTAAATAATGAGGAATGCCATGGAAAAATACAAGCGATACAGATTGTGGATTGATCCTGCCCTCCAGTTTAAATACATAGGCATAAACGTAATCATCCTGCTTTGTTTTGCCGTTGTCATCGGCGGCGGCATATATCTTGGAATATGGCGCTCCGTAACCAGGGAATTTTCAGAAGTGCGCCTGCAGGAAGACCTTAACACGGTTACCCGCATACGCCAATACGAGGCGGCGCGCACCCGTCAGCCGATAGACGCGATCCCCTTCCTGAAAGAGGATGCAAAATTGTTAAGCAGCCATCAGCGGGAGTTGCTTAATTCCATAATTGTGCGCACCAACAGGAACCTCCTGCCGCTTATAGCTGGCATGATACTTTTGGTCATTGCCGCCAGCCTTGTCCTGTCCCACCGGTTTGCCGGGCCGTTATACCGTATTAAGCGAAACCTGGATGCCGTAACGCACGGCGATCTTACCACCGGTTTTTCGCTCCGGCGCAAGGACGAGCTTAAGGATCTCGCTTCAGAAATCGAACACTCCATATCAGGTTTTTCCGCCACTGTTGCAAAAATCAAGAAAATCATGCCGCTGCTTAAGGATTCTGCTTCCACGGATGAAAGAAACCGCTATATCGCTGAAATCGAACAAATCATCGCTTACTATAAAACACCTGTTCCGCGGGATTAGTTTTTTCCTGCTAATATCATGCGCTTTATGTCGCACGGCTGCCCTGGGGGCGGCGCCCATGAGCGACGCCGAGTTCCTTGACATGGTGGCAAGGGATTCATTTAATTTTTTCGTATCCGAGGCCAATCCTGAAAACGGGTTGGTAAGGGACAGCTCCCGCGGGTATTCGCCTTGCAGCATCGCTTCCGTCGGCTTCGGGCTTACCGCTTTATGCGTCGGCGTTGAGAATAGGTGGATACCGAAAAATGAGGCATACCTTCGCATTGAAAAGACGCTGCGTACTTTTCGCGACAAGATTCCCAATGAGCACGGGTTTTTCTATCATTTTTTGAATATCAATTCAGGCGCGCGCGTGTGGGAATGCGAAATATCCTCGGTTGACACCGCGTTGTTTCTTGCCGGCGCACTCACGGCGGGCGAGTATTTCAAAGGCACTGAAATAGAGAAACTGGCCGGGGAAATTTATGCGCGCGTAGACTGGCCGTGGATGTTAAACGGGCGGCGCCTCCTTTGCATGGGCTGGAAGCCGGAATCCGGTTTTCTGCCGTATTACTGGGACAGTTATAACGAACTGATGATTATCCATGCGCTTGCCATTGGTTCGCCTACGCATCCCATTGCCGCCGATTTATGGAACGCATGGGGACGGCCGCGGGGTAAATATGGCGATTACAGCTTTATTTATTGCTATTCCAACAACCTTTTCGTTTACCAGTACAGCCATGCATGGATTGATTTCAGAAACATGCGTGATTCGTATGCAAATTACTGGGATAATTCGGTAACTGCCACGCTTGTTAACCGGCAGTATTGTATCGAACAGGCCGACAACTTCGAGGGATTTGGCGAAAACATGTGGGGGTTGACCGCCTGCGTAGGCCCCGACGGTTACAAGGGATACGGCGGCGGGCCGGGCAATTCATCATGTGACGGCACAATCGCCCCGTGCGCGGCGGCCGGTTCCATCCCTTTTGCGCCTGAAGAATGCATTGCAACGTTACGTGCCATGTATGATGATTATGGCAATCAACTCTATGGAAAATACGGGTTTAAAGACGCGTTTAATCTTTCCCGCAACTGGTGGGCAAACGAGTACCTGGGGATAGACCAGGGAATAACCGTGCTGATGATCGAAAATTACCGCAGCGGTTTTGTATGGAAGTATTTTATGCGCAACCCTGCCATAAAAAAATGGCAGTCGCTATGTTTTGAAATAAATGAATAACTGATGTTACGTAGCGTGTCATTGCGAGGAGCCTTGGCGACGAAGCAATCTCGTCGTTTTGATGCGAAACAGCGAGATTGCTTCGCTAATAACGCTCGCAATGACAGCAACGTTGGCATTTATTGCGTAACATCAGTGAATAACTCCGGAGGAAAAATGAGACGATTCGCGTTCGCAGTTATGACAATGCTGATACTGGCGGGGTTCCACCCGGCGGCCATGGCCGTGATGCTTGCGGATTTTGACACGGTAATACCGAAAACTTTAGAGTTCAAGGATGAGAAAGGTTCGGCGTTGAATACCGCGCGGTCACCCGGCGCGGGCGGCCGCGGGGATGCCGTTGCGATAATGTATTCCGTAAATTCAAAGGGACATGCCGGCTGGGGTATTGCCACCGGAGGTATGGATGTGTCCGGCTACGAGTATCTCTCATTTTACATCAAGGGCGATAAAGGCGGCGAAAAGTTCGATATATCAATTAAGGATGCGGCCGGCCTTGAGAAAAAACTCAACTCGAACAGTTACCTCGACGTTACTACGCAATGGCAAAAAGTGAAGATACCCCTCTCATCCTTTTCCGGGATAAAAACGGCATCCATAGGGAGCATACAGCTTAGCTTTGAAGGCAGGCACGGCAAGGGAAGAATCTATTTGGATGACGTTTCTTTTGAGGGCGGCAAGGATACCGCGGTCATTGAACAGCCGGTGGCGGAAGAAAAAGCTCCGGCTGCCGCGCCCGTTGTTGCACCTTCCGTTTCGCCTGCTCCCGCTAAGATAACCCTGCCTTTTCCTGCAAGTGATAGCGCCGAAAAAATACTTGTTGACGGTTTCGAACGCGCAAACCCGTATGATTTTTACACTGTGCGCACCGGCGGTGATTCCAGCCTCGGATTGACATCTTCGCGCCAACTGCACGACGGCGATTATTCCATGGAGATGGAATACATGCTTGCCACCAACCGCCCGTGGGGAACCTGGGCCGCGGCACACTGGGAGGCAAAGAAACCTCTGGACTGGAGCGGGGTTTCCGAAGTCAAAATGTGGATAAAGGGTGACGGCAGCGATAATGTGTTCCGTTACACACTGGTGGATGCCGACGGCGAAACGTGGAATTATTCCGACATAAACGTCATGAAGAACGCAAAATGGACGCTGCTTGCCATGCCGTTGAAGAACTTTACCATAGCTTCGGAAACCGGCATGAAAAACGGAGTGCTGGATGCGCGCGCCATAAAGGCGTTTGAGATGGTCATAATGAGCAAAACCGAGCGCACCGTCAGCGGTAAGATAGCCGTTGACCAGTTATACATCGCAGGCGAACGTCTTAACTCGGCGCAGGCGATTCCCCCTGCGATAGTTGAATCCTTGCGCATAGCGGTGCCGGCCGCCGGCAATATTGATTTAAGCGGCGAGATTTATAACGAGTTTTTCTGGTGCCCCGAGGAATCACAGAAAATACTCCATTGGGGAAAAATAATCGCAAGCGGCAAGGTAAGAGAGTTTTCCGGAAGGGTTGAGTTCGCATCCAAAAGCCAGAATTTCAGCGACGCAGCCCGGTTTGCCTACACGGCCGACGGGCTTAACCGCGGCACGCTTACTACGCAATCGCCTGTAGTTGAAACGCCTCTGTTGCAGGTAATGGGAAATAATCTCTCTCCCGTATTGACGAATCTTACGGTGGGAAATATATGGTTCGAGTATTCGCCTTACACGTTCGCGTTGCCCCCGCTTGGCGGTTGGGGCTGGAAAGGCGCCACGGCGGAAGGGGATTTTAGAAATCTTAATTATCATGCTTTTTATATCAGCCAGCCGTATTACTCCTACGCGGCAGGAACGCGTCTTATACGTTATTTATCCGACTGGAAGATAACGGCCACCGGCGTTTACACTAACGAGACCGCGCGTATTCAAAACGGGGGCCAGGTAGATTCAAACGGGCTGCTTACCAGTTCTTCGGACTGGGACATCAAGCCTGTTTTCGACGATACCGTGGTTAACTTCGAGGTGCTTCGGTACCTTAAAAACCGCGAGATACAGGTGCAGGCGCTTGCAGGCTGGAACCATTTCGACCGTTATGCAACGGCTGACAGCACGGACGTATTTCACCCGGTTTACAGCCAAAGGCTTGAGACGACTCAGAAACTGTTTGACCCCATCTACAAGTTACGTATCGAAACCAACGAGTTGTTTGTCAAAGGCCTTCGCATGATAACCGAGTATCGTTACCTCGGCACGGAATACCGCCCCAACTTCAGGAAAGAGCCTTCCTGGTTTGATGATGCCGACGCGGATCAGAAGGGCTATAACATCAATTTAACACAGAATTATCGCGGTTTTGTGTTTTCCGCGGAGTACGACGATATAACGCGGGTTATAAACAGCAAATATTACCGCTACCGCACAAATTTCGGTGTCGGCTTTTACGGTTACGCAGGCCTTGATGCGGCGATTAATTACGAGATCAAGCGCGAAAAATACAACACGGTTTCCAGTCGTTCGTTGTGGACAACCGCAACTTTAGGCCCGAATGGTGAAAAGGACTGGTTGCAGAATATAGCCGAGTTGTACGTGCGCAACCAGTTAAATCCGAAAACGGCCGTATGGTTTAAGGTGCGCAACGAGGATACGGGAGTTCTGAACGAGTCGAAGACGGACCACACGCTTTCCTTCTTCACAAAACTGGAGTACTACATAAACAGCAACACAAAGTTGCTGGCAGAATACAAAACAACCGTTGCCCCCGCATTCGAGCCTAAAGGCTTCCCATTCGACGACAATTACGTAAAAGCAGTCTTTGATTTCACATTTTAGAAAGGAATTTGCGAACATGATCGAGCTGAAGGATTATCATTTCATTCTTGACGGCAAGCCGTTCTACGTATATTCGGGCGAGTTGCACTATTTTCGTATGCCGCCGGCCATGTGGGACGTCCATCTTCGTCGCGCAAAAGAGGCGGGATTAAACACGGTCAGTTCATACATTCCGTGGTCATGGCACGAGGCGGCTGAGGGACAGTTTGACTTTACGGGGAAAACGCATCCTCAGCGCAACCTTGTAGGTTACCTTAAAAAAGTACAGGCGCACGGTTTGAAATTCATGGCGCGCGTAGGGCCTGTGTCCAACGCCGAGATGGTTAACGAAGGCATCCCCGGCTGGCTTCTTGATAACTACCCCGAAGTATTTGTCAGGGGCAAGGAAGTAACAAACCTGCCGCACGTAACGTTATTAAGTTACTTAAACGATACGTTTCTTAAGTTCGTGGGGCGCTGGTATGAGAAGGTGTTGCCGGTGGTGGCGCAATACCGCTACCCCGAGGGCAATATCATACTTGTCCAGCTTGATAACGAAATAGGCATGGTGCATTGGCTCAACAAGGCGCCCGATTACAGCGCCGGCACCGAGAAGATGTACAGGCAGTTCCTGCAGGAACGTTACAGTTCGATAGAAGCGCTCAACCGCGCCTATGGAACGTCCTACGCCGATTTCGGCGAGATCGCGCAGCCGTCATCCGGCAGGGATGACCAGCCTAAAAATCTTCTTTGGGACTGGATGAATTTTTACCAGTACTATTATGCGCGCTATTTTAATTCGCTTTATGAGGCGTACGGCAAAAGCGGCGTCGGCCTGCCGGTGCTTGCCAACATACCACAGTTCTATGATTTCGACGTTCGCGGCCGCGGCGTGTTCAGCCCGATGACCACCATGATGTTCCGTGATTTCCGTCTTAACGTGCCGGATGTTATTTTCGGCGGCGCTTACCAGATGCGCCGGCTTGACTATGAAAACTACCACGATATAACTCTCACGACCGAAGTGGTAAAAATGGTAACCTCTCCCGGCATACCTTCCGTATGCGCCGAGTTGCAAACCGGCATAATGCGCGACAGGCCGAAACTTTATCCGCAGGATGTCGAACTAAACCTCAAAACATCCACGGCCAGCGGGCTTAATGCCGTTAACTGTTACATGTTCTCCGGCGGCAAAAACCTGCCTGAGTTCGGCGCTTTCGGAACTTACCACGAGTGGCAGTCGGCCGTAAGCTCGAAAGGGGAGAAACGCGAGCATTTTGAACCCATGGCCGGTTTTGGCCGCCTTATTAAAACCTTCGGCGGGTTGATAGCTCAGACAACCAAACGTTGCGATACCGCAATCGGGTTTTACCCTCCGATATATACCACGGAATATTTAACAGGCCCGGATATAGAACGCTGGGAGTGGGACAAGATGCAGCTTTTCTACGACGGCCTCGCGCGCCTTTTGCAGATTGCAAACATTAATTTCACTTTTGTGGATATACAGAGAGCGAGTCCCGAAGAGCTGGCGAAACAGCGCTCGTTATGGGTGTTCTCGCTTGATTTCATGGACGCGGAAACACAGAAAAAACTTGCAGATTACGTGGCGGCCGGCGGCGTTCTTATATTAAATCCCGACATTCCCGTTAAAGATCTCGCCATGAAAAAGTGTACCATCCTTGCGGATTATCTTTCCGTAGGCGTGGAATCCAGCTTTACGAAGAAGCTATTCTTCTACATAGGCAAAAACGACTATCTTGCGCAAGGGCGGATCACGGCTTTCAGCCACGGTGCGGATGCGAAAATTGTGGCCACGTACGCCGGTGGCAAACCTTGCGGCCTGAATGTTTCAAAAGACGGCGGCAAGGCTCTCATCCTGGGTTTCGGATTAAACCATATGTTTGATTATCACCGTGACCTTATACTCGAATTTGCGCGCATGGCGGGAGTGAAGCCGTCCGTAAAGGTTGATGACGAGATAAGCGCAATCGCGCGCAGCGCCGGAAGCCACGGATTTCTGTTCCTGGGTAATTTCCACGATACCCCGCGCGAAACGAAAGTGCGCATGGTGTTGCCCGGAGAAACAAGGGAGAGCGTGTTCCCCGTATCCGGGAAGATAAAATTGCATAACCGCAGCTGTTCCGTGTTGGCGCTCAACGTGCCTCTCCCGTGGGGCGACAAGTTGCGTTATTCGACGGTCGAAATACTTGAAATTAAAAAAGCGGCAAAAGGCGGCAGCATAACGGTAAGTGGCTGCAACGGTTGCCAGGCTGAAATGGAAATAATCACATCCCGTCGTAAAATTTCCGTTGACGGCAAGAGTATCCCGGTTAAAACGGCAGCCGGCAGGATAAGAGTAAACTTTGTCTTGAACGGCAAAGATCAAATAATAACATTGCTATAGTCGCGGTACTCTGTTATCATAATACTCAAATGGTGGAGGTAACAATGCCTGCTGTATTGAGAAGGGTTGCAATGCTTGTAACCGTTATGGTTTTTACAGGTTGCGTATATGCAGCGGAAAGTGGATACTGCGGCGAGAAAATTCTTACATTTGGTTGCGATGCCGATTTTAACTCAAAGTATGTATGGAAAGGCATAGTGATAAATGACAAGCCCGTAATACAGCCAGTTGTTTGGTTGTCCGCGTATGACGTAACATTATCCATTTTCGGCAATTTTGTGCAGGATAATGAGGCGAACAGGGGGAAATTCAACGAATTTGATTTTACAGTGTGTTATTCACGGCAATTTATGAATTTCACCATTGAACCTTCGTTCGAATTTTATACCTTCCCCAACCAGGATGAATCGCCCGATACCGGCATGGGAATATTGAAGGTATCTTATCCCGTCGGCCCCGTAAATATTTTCATGAGCCATGCAACCGATCTTGTAAATTATTCGCCGGCTTCTTTTAGCGAAGCGGGATGCGGCACGGATTACGATATAAATGACAGAGTCTCAGCTTCAGCGCTGGCCTATATCGGGGCCGGGTCATCAAAATTTAATGAAACATACACAGGTCTGACCAAAGATGCAGTAAATCTTGCAGGTATGAATTTTTCCATAACGTATAATGCCGCGAAGTATTTTTACCTCAGGCCGCACGTTGAGATAACATCCATTATAGACAGCGATTTACGTAACCAGATAAACGACCCTGAACTTAACAACAGTCTGGCTGATGTCAGCAATATTGGAATTACCATGTCGCTCGAATTTTAATCATGAAACTGAAAGTACAGGCCAAGCTTTCATTGCTCCTCATTTTTCTTATGTTTATTTCGATGGGGGGCTTTTTGTATTTAAAGCACACCCAGCAAATGAAGGCGGAAAATCTTTACGAAGAGATTAAAAAGGAAAAAATTATTTTCTTCGATAAGATAATGGCTTTAAAAGGTTCCTCGCTTGAAAATTTCGCCAAAGATTATACGTTTTGGGACGACATGGTGTTTTTTCTTAAAACAGGCGACAAAAAATGGGCTGAAGAAAACATTGATACGGGCCTCGCAACGTTTAACGCCCATGCGGCATGGGTATATACAAGCGAAAGTTCTGTAGTATATTATGTCAATAACATTGATGCCGATAACCTGGGTTATATGCCCGTGGATTCTACTTTATGTGAGAGTTTATTTAAAGAAAAACGGTTTTGCCACTTTTTTCATATTATTCCACAGGGGTTGATGGAGATCCGCGGCGCAACCATACATCCTACGTCCGAT
>MGVF01000091.1 GCA_001800355.1 Elusimicrobia bacterium RIFOXYA2_FULL_50_26 | reverse complement strand
TATCAATTGAAAAAGCTGAATTGCTGCGCAAAGGCCGAAAGAATAATGTATCAAACGCCAGGATGCTGATTGCCTATCTTGGAAACAAGGAACTTGGCATAAGCGGCGCGGAACTGGCACGCGCATTGGGCATAACCAAACAGGCAATATCAAAATTAATCCCAGGCGGTGAACAATTGGCAAACCGCATGAACCTTAAGTTGACAAATTGACTCCGTCCCCATAATTCATGAAACCATTCCTTCATGGGAAGGGCCGCATGGCAAAAATGTAGACCCACAGTTTGTCGCGGGTAGTCCCGTAAGCTGGGAAGATTTTATGTTGAATCCGGCATCTCCTGGTATCGGATCCGGAACAAACGTTGCTGCAGTTATGTCCGTGGTAAGCCGTGATTATGCAGGGAATCAGCGTTTAAGTAGCATCCCGTATGACATAGGTGCATTTAATTATGCGGAAACAATTGTAAACTCAGATACAACTGTCCCAACTGCGCCGACAGGATTGAATGCAAGGTAACCGGAATATGGGTACGGAGTCAACTTGGAACCTGTTGCCGAACTCATTTTTTTCTGTCATACTCCGGCTGCAAGTCGAGCAACGACGAAAAGGGGCGAAACATCACTTCGGCAACAGGCTCCGAATTGACTCCGTCCCCCTTAAATAATTATGAAAAAATATAGTGTGTTGCTTTTGAATCCGCCGGGGGGGAACCTTTATATACGGGATTATTTTTGCAGCAAGGTTTCGCAGGCGGATTATATACATCATCCGGTTGATTTGATGGTTTTAAGCGGTATCATTGCCGCGGAACATGAAGTCAGCGTGATTGATGCGATCGCGGGCAATATTTCCGTGCAGGAAACGTTGCGGAGAATCGTTTCCGCCAGGCCGGACGTTATTGTCAGCCTGGCCGGGGCGGTATCCATAGAAGAAGATACGCTGTTCCTGCAAAAAGTGAAAGAGGCGCTGCCGCAGGTGCGCATTGTCTGCATCGGCGACGTATTCGGCGGCAACACAGCCTCGTTTTTGCGGGAGAATGCATTTGTTGACGCGGTGCTTTTTAATTTCAGCACGGACGACATACTCCGCTACATCTCGGGCGATAGAAAGAACATACGCAACATGGCCTTGCGCGCCGCCGGCGGCGGTATAACCATCACGCCGCGCGAGACGGCGCGAGACAGTTTTGAAATACCAGTTCCGAAACATGAATTATTCGCTGAAAAAGGCTACCGCTATCCGTTCGTGCGCCGGAAAAAGTTTGCCACAATACTCACCGAATACGGCTGCCCGTTCCCGTGCAGCTTCTGCATAATAGGAACGCTCGGCCACCGCGTGCGCACGCCGGGAAACGTCATTAAGGAACTGCGCCACGTGCGTTCGCTCGGCATACGCGAACTTCTTTTCATGACGCAGACCTTCGGCGCGGCGCGCAACGAGGCTCAGGAATTATGCCGGTTGATGATAGAGGAAAAATTTAATTTCGGCTGGACGTGTTTCTCGCGGGTAGACGTTGCAACTCCGGAACTTATGGCATTGATGAAACAGGCGGGGTGCCATACCATAATATTCGGGATTGAATCAGGGTCGGATAAGATTCTGGCAAGCTACCGCAAAGGCTATACGTCGGAGCGTATAACCGCCACGCTGAAATCTGCCGCCGGGCTTGGTATTGAAACCGTGGGCACGTTTATACTCGGGCTGCCGGACGAGTCGCCGGAAACCATGGAAAGCACTATAGAGCTTTTAAAAAACAGCAAGCTTGATTTTGCCTCGTTTAACGTCGCGGTGCCGAGGGAAAACACACCCCTGCGCGGCGAAGCCATAAAACTCGGGCTGATTGACGAAGGCTTCGAGCATATGGATCAATCCGGCAACAGCATAGCCATGCCCACGAAATCGCTGTCGAGGGAAGAAATACTCGGGTTCCGGCGCAGGGCGGTGCGCATGTTTTATTTCCGGCCGGCGTACATTTTCAGGCAACTGAAAAAAATCAGATCATTATACGATGCAGCCCGCCTCACACGCCAGGCAGCTAACCTGATAAGGCGAACATGGAAAGAGTAAACAAGGAGAACAAAACATTATTACTGATTTTAGCGGTGGCGGCATTGAGCAATTTCTGTGAAGCTGCGCCGGTAATTAATTCTGTCAGCGGGATTGCCTCGGCAGGCAATAGCTTAAGAATAAGCGGTGCGGGCTTTGGATCGCATGGCGACTACGGCGGCGCTGATGAATATTTGAATTACATTTTCGAAAATTGCGAAGCCGGAAAAATAACAAGAAACCCGAAGTGGTCGGTGGACGGCGGCGGCGGGTGGGCGAAAATCCATACGGGTGAAAACAGGATGGGAAGCAATTATAATTTATTCAATGAGAACAGGGCAACCGCAGAAACATACGTTAACGCTTTCGGTGAAACGGTAACAACCACGTATCGTTACGGAATAAAAACCAACGTTCAAAATACCGCCCCGGTTCATAAATATTTTTACTCGATGTGGATCATGTTTTCGGAAAATTTCGGTTTAATACAAAATACGTCCGACGGTACTGGAATTAAAATAACCATGAATACCCCGTTTGACGAGACCGGCATGAAAGATTATTTCAGCACAGGCGCATCAACCATGCTCGGGGCGGCACATTTGTCAACCAACACGGAAAGCGGCGAACTCACTTCCATTGCAGGGCCTCTTAGCGATTTTTGCCCGGTACGCACATGGCACAGGCTCGATACATTCGTCAGCGTGCCCGACGACACTACGGGATTTCGGGACGAAGTATCGTGGTGGGTGGACGGCAAGCATATCAGAACTGCGCAGCAGCATGGCTTCACACTGCAGCCGGATCCCGTGGATGTCCATAAGGTCGGCCTTATAAGTTTTACGGGCTACATATACAACGGAACCGATATACCTTTTTACGTAATAACGGACGATTTTTATCTCGACTTTACGAAAGCGCGCGTCGAATTGTCGGATAATCCCGCGTGGGATGAAACCATCCAGGCGCACAAGGAAATCCAGCAGCCGCTCTCGTGGTCGGAGAATTACATCACAATTAATGTAAACCAGGGATCGTTCAGTAACGGGCAACAGGCGTATTTATACATTATTGACGGAGACGGGACTGTAAATGCAAACGGTTACCCGGTGAGAATCGGCAGCGACTTAACCGACTCCGCGCCACCGGACATCCCTGAAGGCCTGAGTGTTTATTAAATGAATACCTTAATACCTAACTACGTCCCCAAAACTGTTTTTTTATTGTTTTGCGTGGCTCTTGCGCTGCGGTTGGGGTTGTTGGCTGCCTATCATAAAACTTATAAAACCGAGATGCAGGACGCCAGGGATTTTTCCGCCGTGGCCGTCAGCGTGCTTTCAGGCAAAGGATTCGCGGGCTTATCGGGCGAGCCGACGTTTACGCGTCCGCCGGTATATCCGCTTTTTCTTGCCGCAATTTATTCCGTGGCGGGGATGAGCAACGATACGGCGGTAAAATTCGTCCAGTGCATAGTAAGCGCGCTTTCGGTGTTACTGCTGGGCGCCATAGCCGCGCTTATATTCGGCCCGACGGTTGGCGTAACGGCTGGATTTTTTGCAGCACTGTACCCGCCGCTGATAATATACAGTAACATCAAGCTTTCCGAAACGCTGTTCACATTCCTGCTTCTCCTGGAATGCCTGCTGATTATCAAAGCGCTTCACTCCAAAGGCCTGCGCTGGCTCATATATGCAGGCCTGGTTCACGGCGCCGCAAACCTGTGCCGCTCAACAAACCTGCTGTTCCCGTTTTTCCTGGCCGCGCTTTTCCTGCTGCTGCGCGTCGAAAAGAAAACATGGATAGGGCTTGGCACGTACTTTCTTATAGGCAGCGCGATAACCTCGATATGGACGGTGCGCAACTACCGCGTTTTCAATACGCTGCTGCCGGTTAACGTCGGAGCCGGCCACGTGATGTGGCTTACGATTCAGGATAACATCTGGCAGGGGGACAAGCTCATCGAGCCGGATACCGGAAAAATTCATGAGGATTACCCGGAAACGGCGGGGATGCCGCGCTACAAGTGGGAAAAAGTGGTAACGCGAAAGATAATGGAGTATGCGCTCTCAAACCCTGTGGAATACGCGGGGAAATTGCTGGTTAACAATTATCGTTTCTGGAGCATACCGGTGGGAAAGGTGCTTACCGCCGAGAAATCCGCCGCGGCGGCCAGGCTTGTTCAGCTTATGCATATCTTTTTTCTGGGATTATTTTTTGCAGGGGTTTATCTTGCGCGTAAAAATATGGCCGCCGCATCTCCGGCGCTTGTGTTTATTTTATATTCCGTCATAACGCAGGTGCCGGTAATAGCCCTGCCGCGTTACAGGCTGCCGATGGAACCATTCATGCTGCTGTTCGCGGCTTACGCGGCTGCCGGATTTGCGTCACATATCCGGAACTTAAACGCCCCCTCAACCCTGCCTTCTCTCCGTCGGGGAGAAGGAGAAGAGGTCAATAAGGCATAAGCCGGTTTTCTTCCAGGTATTGCGCAACCGTATCGGCTACGAGGGCGGCGCCGGCCTCGGTGAAGTGGGCGGCATCGTAAAAATAACGTTCGTCGTGCGGAATGCGCGAGGCAAGGTCAAGGCATGGAACGTTCTCTCCGGCGCATACGGATACCATCTCGCGGTTAAAAATATCGAGCATCTTCCATACCGTCGGAGCCGAAACCTTGCTGTCGCTTTCCTTTATCCAGTACATCCCGCCTTCAATATTTCGCCATGCGGGAGTGTCGTCGAACAACAACGGCTGCGTCATAAATAACAGGCGGACGTTCATTTGCCGCGCCATGGCTATGATAATTTTAAGATTTTCACGATAGGCCGGAAACGACGGTAGTGCCTCCTCAAGCCGTGCCGGAAGCGACTCCGGTTTTTGCATGGGGCGCGGTTCAAACGTGCCGTGCGCGGTATTCTTGATTACTGTAACACGGTTAAACAAAACCTGTTTCCAGAGGTGCAATAGCTGCACCAGCCGGCTGCGGCCGAACAGCCAGTACTTTAAATGAAACCGTTCGAAATGATTAAGCGGTATGTCGCGGTTCTCCAGCGAATAACCGAGATCATTGATTCCCGCAAGCATTATTACCATGTCCGGCTTTATTTTGCGCACAACTTTATCCATTAAAACAATATGCCCGCGCGTGGAATGCCCGTCCAGACCGCCGTTGCCTACCCAACTGTCCGGGTGGCGCGCGCGAAGGCGCTGTTGCAATTGTGCAGGCCAGGTTTTGGAATCATCCAGGTAAAAACATTCGGTTGTGCTTCCGCCCACTGCGACAATCGTAAAAGACTCGTTCCAGTTTTTCGGCGGAGAGTCTCCGCGCATACCCCATTTATTGGTGGTAAACCGGCTGACCGGCGAAACCCCGCGCAACACGGGGTGCAATTCGCGTTTTACAAGAGGATGAAGCGGAAGACGCGGATCAAACGGGGGAGGAGGCGAGGCGATTCGCAAGCCCGCCTCGAGTATAAGCAGGCATGCCGCAAGGGTTGCGGCAACCATCAAAACGGGGAATAAAGTTTCTTTTCTCATGGCAAAATTTTACATTATTTGCCTAAAATAGTAAAATTGTAAAAGGTAGCCTTATGAAAATATTTATCGCTGTTGCAAAGATTGTGGTTATTATCGCCATACTTGCCTGGGCATTTTTAAAATTTGATCTTGACACCGCAAGAAGAACTATACAATCAGCCGACTTATACTCGGCTGTTATTGCGATAGCCGTCTGCGGCCTGGCATATTACTTCACGGCTCTCCGATGGGGAATGATTATCCGCGGGTTCTGGCCGGCACAGAAAATCTCTTCGTTTAAACTTTTCTGGTTTAACATACTTTCAGCTTTTTACGGCCTTTTTATCCCGACGTCCGTCGCCGCGGAGGCGGTGCGCGTAATAAAACTTGGGAAAGAAACCAAAAAAGATTATT
>MGVF01000090.1:3434-16468 GCA_001800355.1 Elusimicrobia bacterium RIFOXYA2_FULL_50_26 | reverse complement strand
ATACTCATGACTGATATTTGACTGGCAACTGATTTCACTGTAGTTATATACATCATTAAAACCGGTTACCGCATCAAACATCTTAACAACCGGCGGATATTTAAATGAATCTGTTGTGCCACTCTGTAAAGCCCAAAAACCTTCATGATACTTCATCGCAAAAAACACATAAACATCATGATACCCGGAAGCAGGAGTTCCATCGCCCAGATATGTGCCGAGCCTTTCGGACCCGTATCCCTTGACGGTATCAAGATCTATTTCGCAATATAGCGGCGGGTAATTTATGCAGACGTTTTTGGCGCCGGTTTTCCACCGGTAACCGGAACCGTGATCGCCTATCCAGTTATCCAGATGTTGATTCGGGCCGGTGTAATACTGGGAATATATTCCCCAGATGGAAGGCGACCCATCAAGTTTCTTAGGCATATCCTCGGGATGACTCTGCTCGCTGACAACCCCGCCCGGAATCGTACCGTACCAATCCCGTAACTGGTCAAACGTATCGGCAATGTCAAAGTTTTCTTCAAGAGTTGCCTGCCACGTCTCCGCCCCACCAGCAATAACAGCATGAATGACAACACCCAACAACAAAATCAGTTTTTTCAAACTTTGTGGAAAACTTTGGGGACGTTGTTTCTCACTATGCATAACTCGCAACTCGCATATCCATAATGCCTTACTGTTCTGACAGAATTTTAATACCGCGTTGGTACCATTTATTGACGATTACCACGACATAACTTGTAGTTATGCATAGTGAGAAACAACGTCCCCAAAGTTACCAGTCGTCGTCGGATTTTTCCGGAACTTTGGGAGGTTCTTTCTTCTTTTTGATTATTTTCGGCTTTTCCGGTGATTTTTTCTTTGTGGCGGGGGGCGGGGCGGGTTTTTGAATTTGTTTTGGGGGTTTTGTTTTTACTGAAGTTTCCTTCTTTTTTACGGGCGCGCTTTTAATTTTATTCTGCCGCGGCGCGGGGGCGCCGTAACTTAACGTAATAGAAAAATTATGCAGTACATACATTTGCTCGCGTAAGAGCGAAAACGCGTAATCGGCGGAAAGGCCGTAGCGTTGCCTGGCAAACCGATAGCCGAAGCCTGCCGCGGGATTAAGCCCGTCAAGCCCTGCCCGCAAAACCGCCTCAGGCCTGAAACGGTATTCCGCGCCGCCATGCCAGGCGATGTTCTGTCCCTGGGTGTATCCAAAATCCGTCAAAACAGTCAGCTTTTCCGACAACGGATAAGCGCCGCCAAGGCGCGAAGTAAGCCGGATAGCCTCGGCATATTCGTCATTATCGTTGGTAATGTCATTCGGTATTTTCCAACCGAGGGAACCGCCGATGTTCTGTAATGCCAGTCCCAGCGACCATTTCCTGCCGGGATTGCGGTATAAGAAACCCAGATCTCCGCCAAGTCCGGAAGCCTGCGCCGTGTAAAGCGACTGGCCGTATCTTTTTATGGTAATTCCCCACCGCAAATCACTATACATATTGGCCGCATAGGTTACGGCAATTGTATTTTCTGTATCGCTGAAGGAACCCCCTTCATTGCCAAATTCATCCCGCAATTCTATGCCGCCTACGCCGAAGCCTGTAAACGAAAAACCCCATGCGGACTGCTTATCCTCACGGGGCAGGAATATCTTTCTTTTTGCCTGCGTTGTCTTGATCATACCGCTGCCCCATGACCATCCCTTGTCGCGTATATCGCGGCGCCGGCCGTAAACGTAGCCGGCAAAATTATAGGCGCGCCCGTCTCCCATCAATGATGAGGTGAGCAGCAGTTCATGACCGTTGATAAGGGATGCGCCGGCCGGGTTATAGTACAAGGCGGCCGCGTCGTCGGCCAATGCGGTAAAAGTATTTCCCATGGCCATGGTGCGCGGGCTTGGCGCCAGCCACAGGTAGGCGGCCGCGGTCTGCGATTTTCCTGCGTCATCGGCGAAAGCGAAAGACGCGGCGCAAACAATTAAAATAATAGTGCCGGCATACCTGGCCATTTAGTTAACCACTTTCTTTTTAATGACGGCAATCTTACCGGTTTTGATGGTTCCGTCGTAGTCTATACGATAGAAATACACGCCGTTTGAAACATCGTCAATATTCCACGTAGCTTCCGTCCAGCCGCCGGCATTGGATGAAACCGACATTGTCTTAATAAGCCCGCCTACGCTGTCGAAAATCTGAACCTTTACGCTCCTGGCCTGTTCCGTGTAAAAACGGATACGCACATTGCCTTCGCGCGCCGGATTCGGATAAGAAAAGCTCTGGAATTCTACGCCCGGGCTTTCGATAAGCACGGCGTTCCCCGGCCTGGATTCACCGCTGGCCTCGGCAGCCATTACCACCGGCGCATACCCGGTATAGGATATTTTAATTTCATATAACCCGTGCGGAAGCGACTCGAAAATGTACGTTCCGTCGGAGGCCGTCAACACGGTTGAAAGCAACTGCCCGGCCGCGAATAATTCGACGGAAGCGCCGGCTACAGGGTTGTTGTCCTTATCCGTAACCTGGCCGAAAACGGCGTCGGCTATGCCTGGCAGGTATATCGTGCGGGAAACCGTTTTAGAGCCGCCGCCGGCGTTGGCTGTAACCGAAAACAAACGGTTGCCGGTATAGCGGCCGTAAGTTTTAACTTTCCATGAAACCTGCGCGGCCTTGCCGGCCGCCACCGTCCGCGAACCGGGCGTTTCCTCGACATATTTGGTAGCCTGTTCGCCCTCGTCGAGATAAAACTCCGGGGGAAGATTAATGCGCACCGTTGCGCCGGTAACCGTATCCTGCGAAGAGTTTGATAGATACGCCGTAGCTACAAACGGGGACGGCAGGTACATGAACGTGCTGACAAGCTCCGTGTCCGCCTCAAGCTCGGCCGGTGAGGTAAGGCCGATGTTCAGAGGCGACCACGTTACAAAATTCATGTTGGACAAGCCATAAAGAATCGCAAGTTCCACAGATTCGCCGGGCGCAAGCGTAATACCGCCGGAATAACCCCACCAGACAATGGCGGAGCTGTCGCTATCCGGCGAACTGCCGGAAATGGTGCCGTTATTATCATTATCAAGGAATGAGCGGGTAGGGTCAATAGTGTAGTCCCACGAGCTATACGCTTCCGGCCAGTAACCAAGAACAAAGCGGTCAGGGGAACGATAACCTATGTCATTAAGCGTTATCATGGAAAATATTGACGGGTTGGAAAGATTATCAAAAACGTGGCAGAATTGCGGAATAGCGGGGCTCTCCGTCGAATCGTTGTCATCCCATTCCTTGTCGGTTGTCACCTCGCCGTAATCCATTACCCTGAACGGAGCGCCATCGTTTTCACCCAACAGCGTATCCATTTGAAGGCGTAACGCCACATTGTGCGCGACGGCACCGGCATTTGTTATGGTATATTTTATCTTAATCGTATCCTTATTGCGCGTTCCCTTCCCCTTGACAATGCTGAGATCCTGTGTTACCCGCACTCCGGAAACCACATCCCACGCGCATGTTATGGTCTCGTTGTTTAATGAAGGTGCCGCAAACTGCATCCCGTCAACGCCGAATGCGTAGGCGGCGGAATCAACCATAACCATTGTTTCTGAACTCCATGGACTGGGATGTCCGAAAAGGAGATCTTTGTTGTCATCGCTTTCCTTGGTTGGATCTCCTCCCAGCGTACCTATACTGAAACGGCCCGTAGGGCTAACCATGGAGGAGATATACGAGTTTGAAAGCTCTGTATTAACGCCGTCAGCCGCCGCTCGTGATAAGACGGATTTATTAACGGGAGAAGCCGCTAGTACCAGCTGGGCGGCATGTAAAACTGTAATAATCAGGGGAATGCTTCCTCTAAGGAAGCGGGGAAGATGCAACGGGAGAAGTTTCCGGAGCGAGATAGACATGAATTATTGTATTATAAAATGCTTCTTAATTATAGTAGAATTTGGCCATGGAGTCAAGTTGCATTTTTTGGCAGGATTTTGTACAATTTATTCTCGCTAAACGTCAACCTTTGCAAGGAACTTAATTATGAATGTTTCCCAAAAAATAATCGCATCCCACCTTGTTTCCGGCACAATGAAAACAGGCGAAGAAATCGGCCTGCGCATTGACCAGACGCTTACCCAGGATGCCACCGGCACCATGGCATATCTCCAGTTCGAGGCCATGGGCGTGCCGCGGGTGCGCACACAACTTTCAGTAAGCTACGTTGACCATAATACCCTCCAGACAGGATTTGAAAACGCCGACGATCACCGCTTTCTGCAATCAATAGCCGCAAAATACGGCATCTACTTCTCCCCTGCCGGCAACGGCATCTGCCACCAGTTGCACCTGGAACGCTTCGGCATCCCGGGACGCACACTGATAGGCTCCGACTCCCATACACCGACGGCGGGCGGCCTGGGGATGCTTTCTTTCGGGGCCGGCGGGCTGGACGTTGCCTGCGCCATGGCCGGCGAACCGTTTTACATAACCATGCCGAAAATAGTGAGGGTAACGCTTAAAAATCGTTTGCGCCCGTGGGTAAGCGCAAAGGACGTTATCCTTGAGCTTTTGCGGCGTTTAAGCGTCAAGGGCGGCCGCGGAAAGATTTTTGAATTTTCAGGGCCCGGCGTTGCGACTTTAAGCGTTCCCGAGCGCGCCACCATAACGAACATGGGCACCGAACTTGGAGCAACCACGTCGCTTTTTCCTTCCGATAGCGTAACGCGAGACTTTTTAGCAGCCCAGAAACGAGCAAAAGATTGGAAGAAGCTTACCGCAGACGATGATGCTTTATACGACGAAGAAATCATTATAGACCTTGCCGCGCTTGAGCCTATGATCGCGCTTCCGCATAGCCCGGATAACGTTAAAAAAGTATCCGAGCTTGCCGGCACGCCCGTGCAACAGGTGGCGATCGGCTCCTGCACCAATTCTTCGCTGGCCGACATGAAACTGGTTGCAAAAACGCTGAAAGGCAAAAAAATTCACCCCAACGTGAGCCTTGTCATATCCCCCGGCTCGCGGCAGGTGGTGCAGTTGCTGGCCGAATCCGGAGATCTTGCCGACATGGTCGCAAGCGGCGCACGGCTTCTGGAATGCGCCTGCGGGCCGTGTATCGGCATGGGACAGGCGCCGTCGAGCGGCGCGGTCTCGCTGCGCACGTTTAACCGCAATTTTGAAGCGCGGAGCGGCACGAAAGACGCGAAAGTGTTTCTCTGTTCGCCGGAAGTCGCGGTGGCCGCGGCATTGAAGGGTGAAATCACCGACCCGCGAAAACTCGGAAAAAAACCGGCGCTAAGCCTGCCGCGATCGCTGCCCGTTGACAAAAAACTTTTCTATCCGCCGGCGCGCAGGCTTAAGTCCGTCGAGGTATTGCGCGGCCCTAATAT
Organism: Elusimicrobia bacterium RIFOXYA2_FULL_50_26; assembly: GCA_001800355.1. GTDB lineage: Bacteria > Elusimicrobiota > Endomicrobiia > Endomicrobiales > XYA2-FULL-47-53 > XYB2-FULL-50-12. The sequence continues at coordinate 11,103 of MGVF01000090.1, read as the reverse complement.
AAAACCTTTGCCGGAATTCGCGCCGCTTGAAAACACGATTAACGCAAAAGTTCTAATACGCCTCGGCGATAATATCTCTACCGATCACATACTGCCGGCCGGGGCGAAGATACTCCCGTTGCGCTCAAATCTTCCGGCCATATCCGAACACACTTTTGCGACGGTGGACAAGGAATTTGCGACACGCGCGAAAGAAGCGAAAAGCGGGGTTGTCGTAGCCGGGGAAAACTACGGCCAGGGTTCATCGCGCGAACACGCGGCGCTTGCTCCGCGCTATCTGGGCGTTAAAGCGGTGATCGTCAAATCATTTGCCCGCATTCATCTTGCAAACCTGATAAATTTCGGCATATTGCCGCTTACGTTCGAAAATCCCACCGATTTCGAACAGCTTTCGCAGGGGCAGGAGATAACCATACCGGATATTCTCGAGAAGTTGCAGGATGCAGGCGGCCGGATCCCAGCGAAAAACGCAGCCACGGGAAAACTAATCGCGTTACGTTTTGATCTAACCCCGCGCCAAAAACAAATCCTGCGCGCCGGCGGCCTGCTTAACTGGATAAAGAAGAATTCATAACTGATGTTACGCAGTGGCCGTCATTCCGGCATGGTTTAAGCCGGAATCCAGGGTTTTGAATTACGTCAACGCATCTGGATGCCGGATTAAGGCCTCCGGCATGACGTAATGCGGGTAATGCGTAAGACCAGTTCATGACTGATGTTACGCACAGGCTGTTTGTAGGGCGCGATATGTGGATCGCCCGGTCAAGCCGGACGATGACAGACAAAGAGACACTTATGACACAGTCTGCAAGTCGGGTAATGACTAAAACAGATTTAAAATCAATGCCGTTTCGTTAAGGTTTTTGTCTTCACTAAATCAGTTTCCTCTCCCCGGCGGGGAGAGGATTAAGGTGAGGGGTTGTTCGATATTGCGACGATTTCCCCCTCATCCTGTCCTTCTCCCCGGCGGGGAGAAGGAACTTGAGCTAAAAATCAGTTCATAACTGGTATGCTTCGGGTGTAACCATTATGTTTATCATGTACGACAATAAACGCCCGGAAAAAGAGATTCTAACCGATTGTCATCGGGCAACGTTGAAAATTTTGTCAGGAAACGGCGCAAGGAATAAGCTCATTCATGGAGATAATTCCGGAGTCATGAAAATGCTGCTCGATACATATGCAGGAAAAATCAATCTGGTTTACATTGATCCGCCATTTGCGACAAACGGGCATTTTAAGATCGGCGAAGAACGGGCGAATACAATCAGCAGCAGCAACGATGACGCCATAGCCTATACCGACACGCTCATCGGAGCGGATTTTCTGGAGTTCTTAAGGGAACGCCTGATCTTATTGCGTGAGCTTCTCTCGGAGAATGGGACGATCTACCTTCACATTGATTACAAAATAGGGCATTATGTAAAACTTATAATGGACGAGGTTTTCGGGCGTAAAAATTTTCGCAGCGATATCACACGCATTAAGTGCAACCCTAAAAATTTTCATCGGAAAACATATGGCAACATAAAAGATCTTATACTGTTTTATTCAAAATCAGGGAATACTGTATGGAACGACCCGCGGGTGCCTTTTTCGGACGATGACCGGGAACGTCTTTTTAAAAAAGTCAATAAGGAAGGGCGGCGATACACAACTATACCGCTGCATGCTCCAGGCGAAACTTCGAACGGAGAAACCGGCAAGGAATGGCACGGACTGCCGCCACCGAAAGGGCGCCACTGGCGAAGCAATCCGGCTGTTTTGGAGGAATGGGACAAGGAAGGCCTTATAGAATGGTCGGAGAACGGCGTGCCACGCAAAAAAATATTCTTAGATGAAAAAGACGGAAAAAAAATGCAGGATGTATGGGATTTTAAGGATCCGCAATATCCAAAATACCCTACGGAAAAAAATATGGATATGCTTAAATTTATCATAGAGGCATCGTCGAATGAGGGCGATACCGTGCTTGATTGTTTTTGCGGTTCCGGCACAACGCTCGTCGCTGCTCAGTTGCTCAACCGGCATTGGATAGGGATTGATAAATCCGAACCGGCAATAAAAGTTGCACGGGAAAAACTCGCGAGTTTGCCGGATACGTTGTTCTCAAAAGTTGAGTACGAATTTCTGAAGGAATTATAAGGGGACATTGCTTATGAATATTGAACAGATAAAGGAAGTTGTGGTACGCCATGCGATGGCGGCGCGGGGGGCGGCATTGAAGCTTGGGCAGCTTCCGGGGGATGCAAGAAATGCTGTCCTTATCGCCATGGCGGAGGCCCTGGTAAAAGAAAAAGACGATATACTTTTTTATAACGAAATTGACGTCCAGGCGGCCAAAGACGCAAAACTGCCGGCGGCGCTGATAGACCGGCTGGCCCTCGACGAAAAACGAATACAGGATATGGCCAGGGGCCTGCGCGAAGTTGTATCGCTGCCGGATCCGGTGGGCGAGATAATCGCGGACTGGACGCCGCCCGTCGGCGTTCACATAGACAAAATACGGGTGCCGCTGGGCGTGATCGCAATGATATACGAATCGCGCCCCAATGTTACCGTGGATGCCGCAGGCCTTTGCCTGAAAGCCGGCAACGCGATAATACTGCGCGGAGGGTCCGAGGCGATAAACTCAAACAGGGCGCTTGTTAAAATAATATCGCGCGCCGCTTACGGCGCCGGCCTGCCGCAAGGCGCAATCCAGTTTATTGAAACAACCGACAGGGCGGCCGTGGCGGAACTTGTAAAACTCGACACGTTAGTGGACATTGTCATCCCGCGCGGCAGCAGCGAGATGATACGCTCCATCCGCGAGAACGCGACCGTGCCGGTGCTTGCGCACGGCAAGGGGCTTTGCCACACCTACATAGATAAAGCCGCCGACGTAAGGATGGCCGTAAAAATCGCGTTCAATGCCAAGTGCCAGCGCCCGGGCGTCTGTAACGCCATGGAGACGCTGCTTGTTCACAAAGACATCGCGCGCACCGTGCTGCCTGAATTAAACAAACTATACAGGCAGGCCGGCTGCGAAGTGCGCGGCGACGAGGAAGTCCGCTCGATTATAAGCGACGTGAAAATCGCATCAGAAGCCGACTGGTCTACGGAATACCTGGATAAAATACTTTCGATAAAAACGGTGGCTTCGCTCGACGAAGCTATCCTTCACATAAACAGGCACGGATCTGGGCATTCCGAAGCCATTGTAACAAATGACGAAACGGCCGCCAGGCGATTTTTAATGGAAGTGGACGCGGCCGCCGTGTTTCATAACGCATCCACGCGCCTGCACGACGGCGGCGTATTCGGATTCGGCTCGGAAATCGGCATTTCGACGCAGAAACTGCACGCCCGCGGCACCATGGGCGTAAAAGAACTTACCACAACCAAGTACGTGATATACGGCCACGGAGAAATCCGGGAATAAAATAATTCACAGAATACATAGCAGTATGGACGCATTACAAACACCGTGTCTCTTTAGCGTTTTAAAGTTGTCGTCGTCATTGCGAGCCCAGAGGGCGCGGCAATCTCGCTTTTCATCAGAAGCAACGTCGAGATTGCTTCGCTGCGCTCGCAATGACCTCAAACTGCTAAAGAGACACCAAACACCAACCATCACAGTAAACCAATACACCTGTTACACAATTATATTATCCGCCAAGGAGGCATTTGCATATGGAACCGGCAAAAGACATCCGCGAAATCAACGAGAAGGTTAAAAAGGAAAGCGTGTTTGCGGTGCAGCTTTTGAGTGAGATCAACAAGGTTATAGTAGGCCAGAGCTACCTGCTGGAACGAATGCTGGTGGGACTGCTTGCCGACGGACACGTGCTGCTTGAAGGCGTGCCGGGGCTTGCGAAAACGCTGGCGGTAAAAACGTTGTCGGCTGCCATACGCACCAAATTCCAGCGCTTGCAGTTTACGCCGGACCTTCTGCCGGCGGACCTGGTCGGCACGCAGGTTTACAATCCCGCGAACGGCACGTTTTCCGTCAAGAAAGGGCCGTTGTTTGCAAACCTCGTCCTGGCCGACGAAATTAACCGCGCGCCGGCAAAAGTGCAGAGCGCGCTTTTAGAGGCAATGCAGGAGCGCCAGGTTACCATCGGCGAAACCACGTTCAAGCTGCCGGAGCCGTTTCTTGTGCTTGCGACGCAAAACCCCATAGAACAGGAAGGCACCTACCCGCTGCCGGAGGCGCAGGTGGACCGGTTCATGTTGAAACTTAAAATAACCTACCCGCAAAAACAGGAAGAAAAACTGATTCTTGAACGCATGACCGGCGGCGAGAATATTGCCGTGGCGCCTGTTGTGGGGCCTGAGGACATTACACGCGCAAGGCACACCGTGCAGCAGATTTACGTTGATGAAAAGATAAAGAATTATATAGTTGATATAGTGTTCGCCTCGCGGACGCCGGAGGAATACAACCTTAAAGATTTAAAACCGCTCATCGCGTTCGGCGCCTCGCCGCGCGCCACGATAAACCTTGCGCTCGCGTCGAAAGCATATGCCTTCCTCCAGGGGCGCGGCTACGTAACGCCGGAGGACGTAAAAATTATCGGGCCAGACGTGCTGCGCCACCGTATAATATTAACATACGAAGCGGAAGCCGAGGAGTTGACGTCCGAAAACATCATACAACAGATATTCGACGGCGTGGAAGTGCCTTGAATGATCCCGAAAGAGATAATTAAACACATTCGCCGGATAGAGATACGCTCCGGCAAGCTGGTCAACGAGATATTTGCCGGCCAGTACTCAAGCGTGTTCAAGGGGCGAGGCATGGAGTTTGCCGAGGTGCGCGAGTACATGCCCGGCGACGATATCCGCGCGATTGACTGGAACGTTACGGCGCGTTACGGCAGGCCGTTTATAAAAAAGTTCACGGAGGAGCGCGAGCTTACGGTTATACTGCTGGTGGACGCCTCCGGTTCCCAAAAATTCGGCAGCCGCTCCAGGCAAAAATCCGAGTTGGCCGCGGAAATCGCCTCGGTGCTGGCGTTTTCCGCCATAAAAAACAACGACCGCGTGGGCATGATAACCTTCACCGACCGCATTGAAAAAGTGATACGGCCAAAGAAAGGTAAAAACCACATACTGCGGCTTATCAGGGAGATACTCTGCTGCTCGCCGCAGTCGCGCGGCACTAACCTTGCCCTGCCGCTGCAATATCTTAACGAGCTTTGGCGCCGGAAAGCGGTTGTGTTTTTGATCTCGGATTTCAGGGATGAAGGCTTTGATTCCGCGCTTAAAGTTACTGCAAGGCGCCACGACCTTGTAGCCGTAAAAATATCGGATCCGCGCGAAAATGAGTTGCCGAAGGTAGGGCTTATAGAGCTTGAGGATGCTGAAACCGGCGCGCGCCGGGTCGTAGATACCGACGATGAGATGGCGGCGCGCCTGTTTTCCGAAGCGCAGCGGCGCCAGGACGAAACGGTTAACTCGCTCTGCACGCGCGCCGGCGTTGACAGGATAGACGTCTCGACGGCCGAGCCTTACGTTATGCCGCTTATCCGGTTTTTCAAACGCCGCGAAAAACGCCTGGCGTTTTAGTTTTATGCTCTAAATTGTATCTCTTTGGCAGTTTGAGGTCATTGCGAGCGAGAGCGAAGCAATCTCGACGTTGCTTGTGATGAAAAGTGAGATTGCCGCGCCCTTTGGGCTCGCAATGACGACGAGGAGATGCTCTAAATTTAAATATGAGATTGATATTTATAATATTTATTGCAGCTGTCAGCGCGTTTACTGCCGTAGAGGGGCAGGAAATGCAGCTTAAAAGTTTCGTGGAACGCCGGCAGATTACGATCGGCGATCCGCTTGAATACACGGTTACGTTCGTTTCCACCGGAAGCTATAAGCTATTGCTGCCGGAAAAAGAGGACGAGCTGGGACAATGGACCGTGAAGGAACGCGCGGAACTATCCTCAAAAGACGCCGGCAGCCGGACGCTGAAATATACGCTTGCGGCTTTTACCACCGGCGAAACGCTTATACCGGAGCAGGTGTATAAATATGTTACGGATTCCGGCGAGCAAAAAGAAATAGTGGCGCCGGCCATACCCGTCCAGATTGAAAGCATACTTGCGCGCCATAGTAATGCCGCAGGTATGCGCGACATCAAGCCGCCCTTGCGCATAAAGACTCCGCTTTCCTATTACATTATGTGGCTTGTCGCGATTGCGGCGCTTTGTTGGACGATCTACTATTGGTATATCAAATACCGTTTAAGAAAAAACATGTTGCCGGCGGCGCCGGCCGCCCCGCCGGAACCGCCGTACGACATCGCCATGCGCGAGCTTGAAAAATTAAAAGCATCGGGCCTTATAGCCGAAGGAAGAATCAAGGAATATTACATTGCGCTCTTCGACATAGTGCGTAACTTTTTATCCGGCACATACGGGATTGACACGCGCGAACGCACCTCCGGCGAGATTTTCCAGCAATTGCGAACTGCGGCTAAAGACAGAAAGCTGCTGCCGGCGTTAAGGGATTTCTTCGAGGAATGCGACCTTGTTAAATTCGCAAAATACAGGCCGGATGAAAAAATCTGCCTGGCAGACCTGGAAACTGCAAAAAACATAGTGGATAACATAAACGCCACAGGCGCGGCGGTTCAGCGATGAGATTTGCATCCCCGTTATTTTTATTATTACTTGCGGTAATCCCTCTGATGCTCTGGCAGGAACGCAGGCGCAAAAAGATTAAAGAGCCGGCTATCCTGTTCTCCGGGCATAAGCCTTTCGGCGGAATAAACCCGTCGCCGCGGGCAAAGCTTCTTTTTCTTATCCCGCTTGCGCGCGCGCTGGCCATTGCGCTTTTCATCATAGCGCTCGCGCGGCCGCAGGCCGGGCAAAAGAATGAAGAGATATACAACCAGGCCATAGATATAATGCTTGTGCTTGATACCTCAACGAGCATGAGGGCGATTGATTTTAAACCGGCCAACCGGTTCGAAGCCGCCAGGAAAACCGCGATTGAGTTCGTGAAAGGGCGCCGCCTGGACCGCATAGGCATAGTGGTATTTTCAGGGCTTGCTTATACGCAATGCCCCCTGACCTCTGACCATGACGCGGTACTTAATTTTCTTAACGAAGCGTCTATCGGCATGACGGAAATTGACGGAACGGCCATAGGCTCGGCAATAGCCACCGCCGCAAACCGCCTTAAGGACAGCACGGGCAAAAGCAAGGTGATGATACTTGTTACCGACGGCCGCAACAACATGGGAGAGATTGATCCACTAACGGCAAGCCAGGCCGCCGGCGCCGTGGGCATAAAAATATACAGCATCGGCGCAGGCCAGCCCGGCGGCGCGCTATATCCCGTGGATGACCCTCTATGGGGCAGGCAGTACGTGAAAATGCCGGAGCAGGAGCTTGACGAGTCAACGCTTGCAAAAATCGCCGAGGCAACCGGGGGGCGCTATTTCAGGGCGACCGATTCGGAATCGCTGCAACGCATATTCAAGCAGATAGACGAAATGGAAAAAACGGAAATTAAAACCGTGAAATATACCAGCTACAATGAATTATACGGCTACGCGCTATGGCCCGGAATAATATTGCTGGGGCTTGAGTTATTATTGTCAACCGCCATCTTGCGGAAAATTCCGTAAGGTGCTTGTCATTACACACAAGCCTGAGATTATCGCAGGTGACTCGTTTCCTCT
>MGVF01000090.1:0-3404 GCA_001800355.1 Elusimicrobia bacterium RIFOXYA2_FULL_50_26 | reverse complement strand
AAGATATATGCATTTTGTTTACCCGTATTTTTTATTATTTGAACTGCTGCTTGCGCCTTTGGCGTTGTTTTTCGCCTATCGCTTCCGCGAGAAGCGCAGGGCGCTTGAACGTTTTGCCGATCCGGCGCTGCTGGCGCGGCTGTCTTCGGCGAACGGGACGCGCCGGTGGTTGAAGGCCACGCTTGTCATTGGCGCGCTGTTTTTTATTATCATCGCGCTTGCGCGCCCGCAGTTCGGCGCAAAGCTTGTTTCCGTGCAGCGGCAGGGCGCGGACGTGGTTATCGCCGTTGACGTATCCGCAAGCATGTTGGCGCAGGACATGAAACCGAACAGGCTTGAGAGGGCGAAGGCGCTTCTCTCGCAGCTTGCGCTCCAGTTGCAAGGCAACCGCGTCGGCATTCTTGCATTTGCCGGCACGGCCTTCTGGCAATGCCCCCTGACACTGGACATCTCAAGCGTAAACCTGTTCTTGCAGATAATGGACGCAAACCTTATACCCCTGCCCGGCACGGCGCTGGGAAGCGCGATACGGCTTGCCACGGCCGGGCTGTCGAAAACACCGCCGAAATCGAAAGCCATCGTGCTTTTAACCGACGGCGAAGATCATAAAAGCGACGCCGCCGGGGCCGCGCGCGAAGCGGCGCAGGCGGGAATAAAAATATATACCATAGGCCTGGGCAACCCCTCGGGCGAGCCGATACCTGTATATGATGCCGGCGGCGCGTTCAAGGAATACAAGAAAAACAAAAAAGGCGAAGTTGTCATGTCGAAGCTGGATGAAACCCTGCTTGCGCAAATCGCCGACGACACCGGCGGCGCGTATTTCCGCGCGCAGGACGGCTACATGGACGTCGGGCGGCTGATAGAAGAAATACGCGGCCTGGAAAAGCAGAAACTGTCGTCCTCGCTTCACCGCAGTTACGAGGATCGCTACCAGTATTTTCTGTTCATGGGGCTGCTTCTTTTGATGGCGGAGTTTTTTATACCCGCAACGCGGAGGGTACTATAGATGAGGCTGATAATGCTTATCGTGTTCCCGCTATTGTTAACCGCGGCGCCGGCTTTTTCGTCAGTGCGAAGCGCGCTTAACGCGGGCAACCGGCTTTACAAAAAAGGGGCTTTTGACCAATCGCTGGAAAAATACCGCGAGGCCGAGATAAAAAACCCGGGCCACCCGGCGGTAAATTTCAACAAGGGCGACGCGCTTTATAAGCTGGAAGATTACGACGGCGCATCCAACGCCTGGCGCGCGGCGGCACGGCCGGGAAACCCTGTGCTGGAAAGCGCGGTGGAGTATAACCTCGGCACTAACGCCTACCACCAGGGCAAAACGGACGAGGCCGTGAACCACTATAAAAAAGCGCTGCTGCTAAACCCGAATGACGAGGACGCAAAATACAACCTGGAATACATTATGACGGAAAAGAAGCAGGACAATCAAAAGAAAAACGACGGCAAGAACGATAAAAACGGGGACAAAAAGAATAAAGATAAGAACAAGGATAAGCAGAACGAACAGCAACAACAACAGCAACAGCAAAAAAATAAATCAGGCATGTCCAGGGAAGATGCCGAGCGCATACTGAAAGCTTCCGGGCAAAACGACCGCGACGCCGCGCAGAAACGCAAAATGGCCGTGCCTCAGATACCAAAAACCGACGAAGACTGGTAGGAAATGAAAAAAGCGGCTTTTTTACTTTTTATGACGTTCTCATTTTGCGGCGCGGCATTCGCGGCGGATATTTCCGTTTCGGCGTCGGTAAACAGCAACGTTATATCGCTTGACGATCAGCTTGAGCTTTCACTGGCCGTCTCGGGCGGCGGCACGAATCTGCCGGATATGCAACTGCCGCCGTTGCCGAACTTTACATCTCATTCCGCCGGGCGTTCACAGAATATCTCGATAGTAAACGGCCGCATGTCAAGCTCGGTAAACTTCCGCTACATCCTCGCGCCCCGGGCCCCGGGCAAATTTACCATACCGCCGATAGTGTTGGAATACGAAGGCAACCGTTACAAGACAGAGCCGATAGAAGTGGAGGTGCTGGCACGCGGAAAAGCGCCGCAAAGCAGCCGGCCGGAACAGGTTACGGCCCCGGGCGGCCAGGAGAACAAAGAACTTTTTATAACAGCAACCGTGGATAAAAATACGGCTTACGTAAACGAGCAGGTAACATACACCTTGCGGTTTTACCAGGCCGTAAGGCTGCTTTCAAATCCCCAATATTCGCCGCCGTCGTTTGCCGGGGCATGGACGGAGGACCTGTCTTCCGGCAATTACTCCACAACGGTAAATGGCAGGCAGTACGCGGTAAGCGAAGTTAAAACGCTTCTTTTCCCCATGCGCGCCGGGAAATTAAGCATCGGCAGCGCCTCGCTTAAATGCCGCGCGGAAACTTCCGGAGGTTCTGACCCGTTCTCGGACGATTTCTTTAACAATTTCTTCTCCGGCGGCGGAAAAACCGTAGTTTTGCAGAGCGAACCTCTGTCCGTCAACGTGATCGCGCTGCCGGCCGCGGGCAATAATGCCGCAGGCACCGGCGCGGTAGGCAGCTACACCATGGCGGCAACGCTTGACAGAAATTCAGCGCGGGTAAACGATGCCGTTACTCTTACCGTAACCGTATCCGGAACGGGCAACATTAAAACTCTTCCGGCGCCCGTATTGCCGGACTGGCCGGATTTTCGGAAATATGAAACGGTAAGCTCCGTGAACACGGACAAGGCCGGCGAAACGCTGAAAGGTTCGGCCACGTTTAAAACCGTGCTGGTTCCACAAACCCCGGGCAGGAAAACGATAGCGCCGGTTTCTTTCAGCTTCTTCGATACCGCCGCGAAGAAATACCGCACCGTCGCAACCGCGCCGCTTGCGCTGGAAGTGTCGCCCGGCGTTGCGGCCGGCGAGCCGGCCCAGGCCGGTAAAGCCCGGCAGGAAGATGCATCTAACGGCATTACCGTGGTAACGCGCGACATCCGTTACTTAAAACCAATCACGGACTGGCAAGGCGCGGGCGGTTATGTTTACAGCAAACCCTGGTTTATAGCGCTTAACGGCCTTCCACTGCTGCTTCTTATCGCCGCCTTCGGTTATACCCGCCGGCAGGCGCGGTTATCCGGCGACGTGGCCTTCGCGCGCCGCACCATAGCTTCGAAAACCGCGCGCAAATATTTGAAACAGGCCAAGTCTCTGCTGGGCGCATCCGCGCCTCTCGAGTTTTACGGGGCGCTTTCGCGCGCGCTTCTTGAATACATAGCTCATAAAACAAACGTTTCCCCCGACGGGCTTACGCTTGCCGCGCTTGACGGGCTTCTTTCCGCGCGGGGCATACCGCAAGAGGACAGGCAGCAGATACACAAACTGCTTGAGGAGTGCGATTTTGTGCGGTTTGCGCCTGCAAAAATAA
>MGVF01000089.1 GCA_001800355.1 Elusimicrobia bacterium RIFOXYA2_FULL_50_26 | reverse complement strand
CCTGTAACAAGGATAAGCCCCTTGTTCAGTTTGACCATTTCATGTGTTATCGCAGGGAGGTTAAGCTCGTCGAACGTCAGAGTGTTTTGCGGTATGGAGCGCAGCGCCGCGCCTACCGAACCGCGCTGCCTGAATACGTTCATCCTGACCCTTCCAACGCCTTTGATGCCGAAGGAAAGATCAAGCTCGCTGGTGGCTTCGAATCTTTCCTTTTGTGAATCTGTCAGCAGGGAATAGATTAGCCGTTGGCAGACGTCGGGTGATAACTTCTCGTATTGGGTCTGGATAATTTCGCCATCCAGGCGAAGAATGGGCGGGACACCTGCTGTAATATGTAAATCGGATGCTTTCTTTTCCATAAGCATCATAAGTAAGTCCTGCATGTTTAGCATGAGTGCTTCTCCTTTATAAATTAGAAAATTCGGTTATTCGCAACATCTCTTCAACGGTTGAAGCGCCGGCGCGCACCTTCTGCCATGCGGCCTCGCGGAGTGTCATCATTTTTTTCTTTTGTGCTTCTTCACGCAGCGCGGTTACGGGTGCGCGATCCAGTATAAGCTTTCGAAAATCATTGTCGAATTCCAGTATTTCGAATATGCCTGTCCTGCCGTTGTATCCGGTGTGGGCGCACGCCGCGCACCCTCTGCCGCGATGCAGGATTAACTTTTCTTTTTCTCCCGGGTTTTTTATGCCTAAACCCTTTATGCTATCCTTTGTAGCTTTGTAAGATTCCTTGCATTGAGGGCAGATCACTCTTATAAGGCGCTGGGCGACGACAGCAACAAGAGATGAGGCGATCAGAAACGGTTCCAGCCCCATGCTTGAAATGTGCGCCATGGCCTCGACGGTGTTGCCGGATGTAACCGTGGAAAATACCATGTGGCCGCTCAAGGCGATGTTCATGGCCAGGTGCGCGGTTTTTTGATCACGCAATTCCCGCACCAGCATGATGTCGGCGTTCTGGCGCCAGGCCGCCTGCAGCAGAGAGGCGAAGGATAAGCCGCTGTCCGTATGCACCTGCATTTGAGTAATGCCTGGCAGGACATATTTTACGGGGTTTTCTATGGTGATGATATTTTTACTCGGGAGATTAAGTGCGGACAGCGTTGAGTAGAGAGTTGTGGTTTTCCCTGAGCCGATAGGGCCGGCTATAATTATAATGCCTGCGGTTTTCTCTATTTTATGTTTATATATGGCCATTGCCGACGGTTCAAATCCAAGTTTTGAGAGTTCCATATGCACGGACAACACATTTATTATCTGCAACTGCGCCTTTTCACCGAAAATGGTTGGTATCAGCGAAACCCTCATGTCCATGGCCTGGTCGTTGATTTTTATCTTTGTGTAGCCATCCTGGGGCGAGCGCTGCTCGGACACATTGAGATCGGCCATCTGCTTTATCTGCCTGGTTATTTTACCCTGCATTTCCTTTGGCAGCGGCGGTTTTTCGTAAAGAATACCGTCTATCCTGAAGCGCACCCTGACGACATTTGCCTGCGGTTCAAAAAGAACTTCTGAAGATTTTTCAAACAATGCCTGCGAAAGGACAGCATTCAACTGCTGACTTTCGTTGTCTGAGAGCTTGTCCTGCACCACGGCTTCAGCCGGTACGCCGGACAGGGATGCATATTGCGCAGCCTCGGCCGCGCGGGAAAAGTGTTTATCAATTGCCGCGCGTATTTCGGATTCAAGGGCTATTACCACCTGTACGTCGTAGCCCGTCATAAGTTTTATATCATCTACGGCAAATACGTTAAACGGGTCTGCCATTGCGATAGTAACCGTGTTATGCTCTTTTGCTATCGGTATAAGCGTTTGGCGGCGTATCACGCTTTCGGGAAGCGAGCGGATTACGGCATCCGGTATGTCGCCGTACTCTTTGAGCGAAACGTAAGAGACACCGCACTGTTTTCCAAGGAAGGCAAGCAGCACTTCCTCGTTTATAATGTCCATCCTTGAAAGAATGTCGCCCAGCTTGCCGCCCGTACGTTTTTGAATCTCCAGAGCTTCCTTGAGCTGATCCCGGGATATAATGCCTACATCCACGAGAATGTCGCCCAACCGTTTCTTAAGCGAAGTAAGGTGCATTACTTTTTCTCCTTAAGAAAGCGTTCTACGGAGCGTGGAACAAGCCCTTCCATTGTCCCGCCGAGCCGCGCCACCTGCTTGATGAGGCTTGAGGAAATATAGGTATAGGATTCGTCCGGCATAAGGAATACAGTTTCGATTTTTTTGTTCAGGCGGCGATTCATCAGCGCCATCTGGAACTCGTATTCGAAGTCTGATACTGCGCGCAGCCCGCGGATAATTACAGTCGCTTTCTTGCGGCGGACATAATTGACCAGTAATCCGGAAAAAATATCCGTTTCCACCCCGCGCATACCTTTTGTCGCTTCCTTGAGCATTGTAAAGCGGTCATCAATTGAAAAAGAAGGGTTTTTGGTGGAATTGTCGCTAACGGCCACTATTACTTTGGAGAAAATACAGGAAGCGCGGGAAATGATGTCCAGGTGCCCGTTCGTGGGTGGATCGAAACTGCCGGGGTAAACTGCGATGGTTTGTTTCATATCATAAGTATATCATTTAATCTTATAATATATTCCTACTGATTTGTCAACCTATTTTTGATAGTCCGAAACGGCCGCTGTAGAATCTTAATAACTCGCTGCGCAACGGTACATGTGCAGGTTGCAGCAACGAAGAATCTTCGGATATAATTTCGTGCGCCAGGGCTTTTGCCCGGGCAATTATTTGAGTGTCTTTTATCAGGTTACCGGCTTTGAGCGGCGGCATACCGTGCTGGGCTGTCCCGAAAAATTCGCCGGGGCCTCTCAAGGCAAGATCCTCTTCCGCAATTATAAACCCGTCATGTGTTTTTGTCATTATTTCAAAGCGTTTGCGGGCATCTTCACTGCGCGGGTTGCCCAGTAGCGCGCAGAATGAGTGGTCCGTTCCCCGCCCTATTCTCCCGCGCAACTGGTGAAGAGTGGCAAGCCCGAACCTGTCGGCATGTTCGATAACCATTACCGTCGCATTAGGCACGTCTATGCCGACTTCTATGACCGTTGTGGATATTAAAAGGTCGTAGCTGCCGGCGCGGAAATCCGCCATAACGCGTTCCTTCCGGATTTGCGGCAACTGACCATGCAGCAGCCCGACGTGGAACTCCTTGAACGTGCCTTTTGAAAGCTCCCCCGCTTCTTTTACGGCTGCTTTCAATTCGAGTTTATCGGACTCTTCCACAAGCGGGTACACAATGTAGGCCTGGCGGCCTTTTGTTATTTCTTTTTTAACCAGCTCATAAGCGTAGCTTGCCGGGCAGTGAATTGTAGTTACGGGCTTGCGGCCGGCCGGAAGGCTGTCAATTACCGAGACATCCAGGTCTCCGTAGAGGGTAAGCGCCAGTGTGCGCGGGATGGGAGTCGCCGTCATCACCAATACGTCGGGCGCGGTTGTTTTCTGTTGCAGCGAGGCGCGCTGCAAAACGCCGAAGCGGTGTTGCTCGTCAATGACTATCAGCGCCAGGTTTTTAAATTGCACATCTTTTTCAAGAATAGCGTGCGTGCCTACCACAAGGTTGACGCTGCCGGCCGCGATATTTTTCAGTATCTCCTGCTTATCTTTCTTTCTCGCGGAAAGCCGTCCGGTTAAAAGAGCGGAAACTACCGGGATACCGTCAAGCATACGCGAGAGGTTAAGAAAATGTTGTTCCGCCAGTATTTCTGTAGGCGCAAGCATGGCCGCCTGGTAACCGTTTTCTATGGCAAGCAGAATAGCGCTCAAGGCAACCACGGTTTTGCCGGATCCTACGTCGCCCATCAGCAGCCGGTTCATCGGTTCGGGTTGTTCCATGCTTGCAAATATCTCGTTTATAACCCTTTTTTGAGCGTGCGTAAATGAAAAAGAGAGCCGTTCCTTAAACGGTGTCAGCAGCCGGCGTTGTATGCTATAGCGCTGCGGCTTGGCAACCGATTTGTTTTTTGTGCGCACTATTTCCAGCGCCGTTTCCAGGAGCAGGAACTCGTCGAACGCAAGCCTCTGCCGCGCGCGTTCGGCCGCTTCCGGATTGCCCGGGAAATGAATATGTACAATCGCTTCAGCGGCGGCGGGAAATCCGTAACGGTTTACAACCTCTTCGGACAGAATATCAGCCCACGCGCCGCTATAATTATCCACAACATCCCGCATTAGTTTTCTAAACCATTTCTGCTGCACGCCTTCGGTTAGCGGGTACACCGGCACGATATGCCCGAAATGAATCGCTTCGTGGTTTTGCCTGTCCGGAAAATGCCTCTCGTACTCTTCCGCCCTGAGCTGTTTCTCGCCAAAATTAATTTCAGCCTGGCCGTAAACGAAAACGTAGTTTCCCTGTTTAAAATCTTCTTTTAACGTGGCGAAAACGTCGTGGCGCGCGTAGGGGCTGGCTTTGCGGTAAAATAGAGCGAAAACAATACCCGTTCCGTCCGTAATAGCGGCTTTGAATACCGAGAGCGAGGCGTTCAGGCGTATTGTTTCGCTTGCTTCAACTTTCCCCAGAATAACCGCTTTATGTCCCGGGATGAGCGTGGCGATCTTTGCGGGATACCGGCGGTCTTCGTACTCCCGCGGGAAATACCCCAAAAGATCGTGGATAGTGCCGATTCCCATCCGCGAGAGCAACTTTGCCCTGTGGGGGCCAATGCCTTTAAGGTATTGAACTGATGTGTCCGGAGTTTGCATTTTTGGTTTGAATATGGTATATATATGAATCCAATTTTTAATATTTGCACGGAGGAAACTACTATGTCATTTAAGTGTGTTGTTTGCGGAAAAGCGCCGGTTGCCGGCAGGACCATCAGTCATTCTCATAGAACTACAAACAGGGTGTTCCGCCCTAATCTGCAACGGCTGCGCATTGTGCTTGACAACAAGGTCTCAAGAGAATATGTTTGCACAAGCTGCATTCGTTCCGGGAAAATAAAGAAAGCCGTATAAATTTCCGTAGAGATTAAATAGGTAAGTCCAGGCTGAAGAGGTAGCGGAAGACGTCGGCGCCGAGCAATTGGTATTTTTCTCCCGACAACGAGAGCGAATAATTGTTTTTGCGATAGCCAATGCCGGCAGTAAGGTGTGTCGTCCCCTCGTTTTTGAGATCATCTCCGAATATACCACCCCTAAGCTGCACTATATTCCCGAAATTCTGCTCTATGCCGAAATGCATTGTTTGCTGCATACCGGGGCCGCTGCGATAATAGCGCCGGACCCAGTCTGACGAAAATGTCAGGAAATCAGATATTTCAAAGGCAAAGCCCGTGCGAAGCGTAAAGGGCAATTGTTCAGTTTCATAATCATCCCACCATATAAATCCCCCAAGATTCTGCAATGCGCAACCTACACGAAACTCCGTGGCCACGTGGTAGATTAGCCCGAAGTCAAGGGCAAGCCCGTTTCCGTCGGCAAGCGTAGCGAACGGCGCGCCGTTTTCCACACCCGCCTCGGCTATGCGCCCGTTTATATATGTCAGGTTTATACCGGTATCAAGTTTTCCTTCGTTGCTATGGCTTGCGGAAAGGGTATAGCTGTTTACCTTTATCTCGGTTTCTTTCCAGCCAGTGTCGGTGTCGGTTTTAACTGTAGCGTCGGCAAGCGGCCGCCATGAAAGCGCGCCGCTCTGGCTGACAAGGCCCATGAATATCAAATTTTTATCCCGCAATATTTCATTGTTAAAGATTTCATTATAGGGTAAAGCGCTCTGGCGGGTAACCTCGAACGATGTGCTGAAATACTGTTTTTGAACGTTGACAAGCCCGGCCGGGTTATAATACATTGTTGCGGGATCAAGCCCTGCCACGGTAAACGCCTGTCCCATGGCCTGCGGCCTGCCGCCCGGGGCGAAACCGTCATAAGTATTGTACTGCGTAGGCGCCAGCGGCTTTGCCTGAAGGGTTGTGCAGCAAATAAATAATGATGCTATAGTAAAAGTAAAATGTTTCATAATTGTATCATTGTACAATAATTTGTAGCAAATAAAAAGCTGTGTCTTTAGCGTTTTGAAGTTGTCGTCGTCATTGCGAGCCCAAAGGGCGCGGCAATCTCGCTTTTCGTCAGAAGCAACGTCGAGATTGCTTCGCTCTC
>MGVF01000088.1 GCA_001800355.1 Elusimicrobia bacterium RIFOXYA2_FULL_50_26 | reverse complement strand
AGCTTGATGAAACTCCAGGGGAATCGTAGTGAATTTAGTGCGGGGGACGCGGAACAGGTTAAGTCGGTCAAAAATTCTGTGGCGCAGGGTGTGCCGGTTGACGTTAATGGTGTTCACTATGACGATTTGATAAAGCTTACGACGGAAGATAAGAATGAGTTGAAGCTGGCCATGGGCGTGTCCGACGGCGAGTTGGGTGCGCTTATTTCAAAGGCGATGGCGGCGCTTGCTGCCGAGGGGCTTGTTGATGTGAGTAAGATTACAGATAAAAACATTCTCCTTACCCTCCTTGAAAAAAATTCCTCTAAATACCTCTTTGAAGACCACCGCCAAAACGGACTAATCGGCATAAATAAATCATTCCTTGAAATTGCGGCCAATGATAAAGATGCCGCGAAAGCGCTTTTTGTCGCCGGCATCGCACATGAGCTTCGCCACGAGGCGGGGATGGATACGGAATCGCTGCGGCATGACAAGCTTATGCTGACGAAACTTATCAAGGAAGCAGGGCTTACCCGCGCCGGCATCGCCGAAACGCTAAGGCCATTTCTCCCGCAAGACAGCGAACTTATTTTCTATCTTGAGTTTGATATTAACGCTATAAAAATCAATGTTCCGGGGCCTGTTGATACGGTCGCAGGCAGATACGGTTTCGAAGCTATTGATACTGACGAAAATACTTTAGGGTACGTCCAAATATATAAGGATAGCGATAAAGCCGGGGATTACCTGGAAATAGACGTTATTTTTACCGAGGCCGAATACCTCTATTCCGGGCTTGGGCGGAAACTGTTTGAAGAGGCTGTGATTAACTATAATTATCCGGAACAAATCGTCAGGTTGCGCTCCAGCAAAATTGCCGATGCGGATGCGCTTGAATTTTGGCGCGCTGTTGTCGGAGATAAATACATCGTTACCGTTAACGGCGCGTCATTTGTGAAAATTGACGATATTAATGCCTTCCGCGCTGATTATCTCAAGCGCAGGGAAATGCGGCAGACTGCCGGGACAGAGGTTCAGAACAAGCGTGTGAATCGGATAGTCGGCATGGGGAACGGCATAAACGAGCTTGTCAGTCAATTAAGATCAAGCTTTCCATTCCTGGCTGAGTACCTTTCACAACCTGCGCTGGATGTCATGCGGCTTAGTATCGGAAGCGGCAGCCTTGCAAATGAAAGCCCCCTTGATGCGGAATGGACACGCATTTTACGCAGAGAACTCGAGATTCTGAAAGGAAAATACTACCATGAGCTTGGCGTTCGCAATGATGCGGAGATTGTATTTACAATTTTAAATAGAAGTATCCTTTCAGCCCACAAAGAACGGTGCCTGCTTGCGACCATGGGGATTGGTAATACAACAAGACGGGTTGCCGGCCGTGGAGAGGCGGAATTTATTTTCTTCAGCCCATCGGCCTATTTTATAGATAAAATTGAAAAAGACGGCCTGCCCGAAGGATTAAACGCCGATGAGTTCTTCACCCTTCTTGCCCGGCATGAAGTATTCGAGTTCATGGCATTAAACAAGCCACGCGGCACGGTTGAACCTAACGGTGTTTACGCACTGTTTTCCGGTTACCTTGGCAAGATGCACATAAGCAAAAGGGGCGGCCGCAAGCAGGAAAATTTCCATAACTATATCCGCCATCTTGCAAGTCAGCCGCCGGAATCGCTAACCGAGCTTGAGAAAATGCTTGCCAGTCAGAAGCTGCTTCTGGATTACGCAACTTCATTGCCGCTGCCGTCAATAAAAGAAAGTTCCGGCAAGCTTTACGATAAAGCTTATATCCGTTCACTTATAACGGACAAGTTAAAAGACAACTCTATTTCCGATTATGTTCTAGGCAAAGTGATGGACGCATTGCATGAAAAAGGAATTGAGATCGTTGACATCCTTACCCATATAACTAAAATTGAAAAATTGTATTCAGGCGAACAGTCCGGCGAAATGTCCGCGCCAGGCCTGAGCGAGGCTGCCGGGTTTACGGATGCAGGAATTGACGAATTGATTTTCGAGTTGCAGGTGCGCAAAATGATACGTGAGGCGCACCGCAAAGTTCTACGTACCAGGTCATCCCGCCATAAAACATTTGGAAAACTAGTAAAAAACCTGCCGGACAATCTTACGCCGGCATTGGAAAACATAATCCTTGAATATATCGAAAGCGGGGACCTTAAGCCCGAAGGCATTTACGCCTTCCTCCTGCATTACGACACAAATGGTTCCAGGGATGCGATAAACGGAATGCGCCTCCTGGCAGCGTCGGCAGCCGCCATCCCCGCCGTCCAACAAGCCGCCGTTGACATGGTTGCCGCCCCTCGGGAGCCTAGTCTTCTCGCCAATGTGTTGGAAGCCGACGAGAATGTTGTTGCGAATGTATCCCGGGCGATTCGTGATAATGATCAGGAATTTATATCAGATCGGTTAAAAGCATGTATAACAGGCGACGGTACTTTCTCGCCGGATTCGCTTATCAGTCTCATGAGGATTTGTTCCGAACAGGTTGAGAGTGAATCGTTGCTTAACCCCGTTGAATCCGCATGGCCGGTTCTGCAGTCGGTTACGGAACTTACCAAAGAGCAGGAGACAGACTTTTTACGCATACTTATAGCAAACGAGAACGTGTTTCTTAAAGATAAGGCTTATGCCGTGCTTTTCGATAGAATTATGCTTATGGAAGCGGCTGATAGAGACGGGTTCGAACGAGATATAAAGAAATACCTTAATAACTATTTGCGCAACTGGGTTAAGCGGCAGGCGCCTCTGCTGGAAGGCAGCATGATATATTACGTTGCTGCTGAAAATACTTTCTGGGTCGGCGGCTTGGGTCCCGTGATGACATACCATGCAAAGGGAATGTACGAACTTATAAAGATGGCAAATGATATGGGTATTCGCTGCGGTTTCACCACCATAGAGCCTAAATACATGCTTCGCCGCGATAAGCTTGATGCCAGTGGCAATCCCACGCCTCTAGACTATGAGCATGAGGGAGTCAAAGGGTTGAAAAAATTGATGGGATACGATGTCAGTGTATTTAATGACGATGGCAGTGAAGAAAAAATATTTTGTGAAGTTTTTGTGGGGCAGGACAGTGATACCGGAATGCCCAAGCATTTTGTAAAAGATGTTCAGAGATCCGGCTACCGCGGCGTAGTTGAACAAGATGGAGACAGCTTCTATACGCGGATGACGTATAACTACCGTGAAACCGATTACGGCAAGGTAAATGACGAAGTAAGTTCTAAAAACCCGTCGTGGGAAGAGTCAACCGGTGGTATAAACAAGCCGATAGCAAGGCTTATTTATGATCTTGAGGTTAAGCGTCATAAGGAATGGGGTGCGGACTTTAACCCGGCCATAGTGCATGGTAACGACGGACAGAATGGCCCGCTGCATACATTGCTTGCAAGTATGTATCCTGATGATCCCATTGTCAGTGGCATTTTGTCATATGAAACCACGCATACCATAGGCAACCGTCGTACACGTACTGAAGAAGATGTAAAAAAATATTTGCGGTGGCTGGGAATTGACAAGAAATACTGGTCAATGTTCAAACGTATAGGTTTCTGGGACTGGACAAGCGCCGCCGTGCGTGCCGGCTGGGCAAATGGCGTAAGCAAAATTCATGGCGGCCTGATGAGGCATATTGACAAAGGCTGGACTCATCTGACAGGTATTACCAATGGCACGGATTTGAAATTGATGGCCAAGTATTTTCATAAAGCATTGAAAGAAAAATATGGAAAAACAGTAGATTTATATCGGCCTTCAAGTGAACAAATCCAGGTTTCCAAGCCTGTTTGTAAACAATACTTCAATGATTCCATGATGATGACTGCAAACGGTATTGAGTTATCCATAACTCTTAATAATCTTAGAGGTAAAACCATATCTGAGGCGCTTGCCTCAATTGCTGACGACGTAAGGGCTGACAACACGGCAGTTGGCATACTCATGAACTATGATATGATTAACCGGGAAAAGCGTTTGGATGATGGAATATTCAATTCAATTGTGCGCGAAGCGCGAAATGACGGGTTGGAAGAGAATCTTATTAAATTCAGGGATAAGAAAATCAGCTCGGTAGTGGATTCATTAAAGGTAAAAGGGGCTAACGATTTCAAGATACTTTCGTTCCTGGAGAAATTACAACGCGATGGTGTAGTAGATGATGAAATTATTAATCGCGCTATGATAGAGATTGGGGGCTACGCCAATGTTGACACGGAAAAAATAACTCTGGGATACTATGGCCGCCTTGTAGATGAGAAAACAGGTTTAACGACCGCATTCACCTATGAAAACATCGAACAAATGCTCAAGGATGGCGTTCAAATACTATATTTTGGCAACGTGCAGGGGTTTGACGAAAGCAAGGCCACGGCAAAACGCCTTATGCTTTGGGAAAGCGAACTGAATGCAAAAGGATATGCCGGGAAATTTATTTTTGTTGATCGTGCAGTACAGGAGCAAAAGCTGGCAATGCTTGCCGCTTGCGATATGGGCATCCTGCCATCTACCAGGGATACCGGCGCGTCGGAATATACCGAGGTGCCTTTTTCCGCTAACGGAGCGCTTGTCATAAGCCCTGTATATCCGGAAGGCACTATCATGGCCCAGGGCAGGCCTGTTGACTGGAAGCGTCCCGGGCGCGGGAATACTGTAATAGCGCACAGCGATACGCCAAACGGTTACCTTGATGCAATCAGGGAAGCGGTAAGCGTGTGGAATGATCGCCGCAGCGATTTTTACATGCATTGCGCAACATCCGTGCGTTTCAGCCGTATATTGGATTACATGAATACCTCCGCCTCATATTTGACGGAATATCAGCGTATACTCGCGCGCCAAAAGAAGCAGCGCGGGGAAGATGAAAAGGCAATGGCTGCGATTGTCAACGCCACGAAAACGGGTGCGAGCAAAGAATCTATTAAAAAACTTTTGTATGACGGCAGCTGTTTTAGTTTTAACGGAAATGGTATTGCAAAACCCGGCCTTGCAGGTTTCATCCGCAGGAAAATTGTCATAGAGAATGGTGAAGCCGGAATAGATTCAAACATCGGTTTATGGAGCAGGCACCATCTGGAAGACAGGAAAGGGGAAAAATCTTCATTCCGCTGGTACGTTGAATACATGTTTGAATCCAACCCCGGGGCATTGGCCGAAGTTACGCGTTGGTTCGATACTCTCAGGGAAAGCAGGAATGACCCCCAGAATACACCCGTTAAGGTTGACCGGCGTTTCACGGAGTTTATGTCCGGCCTTGTAGAACGGCTTGAAGGTGTTCTGCTTGACGAGGGCGCTTCATACGACCGCAACCTGATCGGGAGCGTGGAAGGAAGCGTAACTGCGAGCGTGGCCAACACCATTCTGTCAAACCCGCATTACACGTTTGATTTTAATGGATTTGGCATATCGCATGGGTTGGAAGGTTTCTATGAACTAAAGCAGCGGATTGAGCGTAACCACGGTGATGTCGCCAATGATCATCACTGGAACCGTCATGCCGATAATAACCTTAGCGATTACGGCATGTTCATGAACTCTCTTTTCCAGGGGCGCACGTGCTGCGATCAGTTGGCGGCCTGGTTTGAGCAGCTTGAGGCCAGCGACGAGCCGCGTGAGTTTAAGAATGCCAGATTTAACAGCCTGATTAAGGATCTTATCGCCATGCTACGCATTAAGGCAGAGGGCGGCGGGTCGTTGATCACGGTGCAGTCTATCGCCGGCGCCATTAAGGATGTAGAGCCCGCCGCCGTGGCAAGCGTGGCGGCAGAGTCCGTAATGCCGCATAAGGCCGTAAACAATGTTGCCGAAAGCGTTGCCGAAGCCTTTGCCGGCCGCAGTTGGCTGGATAAGATGGGCATCCACGAGCTTGCCGGCAAAACCGTCTGGAGCATAGGCGATGCGGATATTGATGAATTAAAAGCGTATGCCGCCATCGGTATGAACGCCTTGCACCTGGCCGTGCTTGCTGACGGCGTTGATCCCGAGGGCATATATCTTTATGATGAGAATATTACCCTGGAAAATGGTGAAACCGTTACCGTGCCTGTCTATGCCAAAGCAGAGCCGGCTGACAACGGCGCTTCCGCTATCAGGTTGCAGGTCAGGTTGCCACGGGGTGCAAACCGCGATGCGGCGCTTCGCGGGGCAGTGCTTGTTATAATGAACTCCATGCGCGAAGGTGTAATGCTTAAAGATGGGGAACTCACCGTTAAAGAGAAGCTGGGTGAAATGGGACTCCCGTACGCCGGCGAAATAAATCCCGACATCCTGCAGTGCAACGGTTTTGCCGGGCTTATTTCCAATGAGGATATTGCAAAAAATCACCAGTTGCTGGCAGAAACTATTTTTGAAGTGCGCTTTAGATCATCCGGCGATGTGGAGCGCTTAAGCGAGGATGTATTCAGCAAATACGACATTGTGCGTGCCGCCGATAACTTGAAAAAACGTGAGCCGTTGCATCGCGCCGAAAACCTCATAGATTTTAGCGGCGACGTTGAAGAAAGCGTAAAAGAAGCAATATGGAAAGATTACCTGCCGCTAAGGAAAGAAAAGGCGGGTGGTGAAGTTAAACTGCCTTATGGCGTTGCGGTTTACAAGAATATCAGCCAGCTTCGCCAGGTGGGAAGGCCACAAGACCTGGGTGAAGGAAAGATTACTGATCTTGTGGCATTTATAATAAAGATGTCTGAAATGAACGTGGATACCGTAATGCTCGACAACGTATTTGACAAGCTGGTGCGCTACATTGACTGGTCAAGGGTTGACGGTGTTGATCGGCGCCATGTTATAGTCACCGAAGCCGCCCATATGGAAGAAAACATAAGTGAGCGTGATGAAAGGGATGCTGTCAAAGCGCATATGGCTTACAAGCATAGCGGGTATACAGGCGACCTCGGTGCTTTCCTCGAAGAAACCGCGAAATTCCAATTCAAAGAGGTTCTGCGCCATTCGCAGGTTAAAGACAAGGTCAAGGTTACGTTTAACGTGACTGTAAACGATGATGCAAACCTCGGAGCATTAGAGGACAAGATAGATGCATGGATTAAACTTGGATTCAGCAGGGTTTACCTTGACCTGTCTGCGCGATCAACGCTGCCTGAACAGTGGATAGAGCGCCTGGCCGGCAAGCTCGGGAAAGACACAGTCGGCATTATCCCATCGCCATTGTTTGCCCGGCAGGCGCATGGGCTGGCCGACCGGCTGGATATTGCTTTTGTTGACAGGGTTCCTTACGGAACAATTGCCCCGTCGCAGGTTGCCGGGGAAAACGTTGTACGCATGATGTACATAGAAGAAGGCAAAACGGTCATTGCCGGAGATGACGTCGAAGAATTCAAAAAAAATATAGAAGGTTTTGTTGACGCCTCTAAAAACGTAAGCGTTATTGCCATGCCCGATCTTGCCAGCGGCGTCGCGGCAAATGATGCCCAGTTCAGAGACCTGGCCAGCGGCCACGCCAGTCACAATGTCTACCGCGATTTTATAATCGAATTGACGAGCGTGCGTGCGCTCAGGCCTAAGAGTATTGCAGAGGTGGGTGAGTTGGCCTGTCAAAAAGGCTACAAGGTCGCGCCTGAAAAAGTGAATGCCGCCGAATTCACATGGTTTGACAAGTCGCGCGATATTACATTGGTTGACGGAAACGGACAAACTGTACAAACCTTCAGCGGTCGCGGGCTTGGCGCGGTGCTTGAAGCCGGGCGTTATATCCAGCAATGCAACGATGATGAACTCGCCCCCCTGGCAGCGGGATTGGCAAACGGCCGCCTGTTTGATGAAACTTTGCGCATGTTGGGGCGCCTTACGGATGTAGTGGAAAACAGAAACTGGGTTGCCCTGGCCAGGCAGGTTGAGTTGCTGAAAAACAGAATGCCCGCCAATGCTTCATCCGCTGATATTGTAAGAAGCCATGTTGAGCTGTTCAACCTGGTTCGCGGAGCCATGGAACACGTAGTTGAGGCGAGGTATTACGAAAAGAACTCCGCGTTGGAAAAATTTGTCAGTGAACAGGATAACAGGCGTTTCCGCGCCATACTGCTGGCCGCTCACGTCCATGGCACGTTCGACGATGCCGTTAAAACGGCCAAAGACAGTGCTATGTATAAAATTAGTGGCGATATAGCGACATCGTTGAATAAACGCGAGGACATCAGCGGCAGTTATTTCAGGGAAATAATTAATGTGATCACCGGCAAGTCTGGTTCATTAAGTATCGAAAAGGCAAGAGCCGCTTACGAAGCGTTGCCTGTAACATCCGGACTTAAGGCGTTGGTGCCGATGGTATTATTTGTCAAAGCTGTTGCGTCCGTCCGTCACGCCGATGCTGACAATAAGGCAGAGTACGTGCTTGCCGAGATACGTTCGATAATGCAGCCGCAGATTGACGCCCTTCAGAAAACAGGCACCCTGCCGGACATAGTGGGCAATCAAGACAAAACGGCTGGCTGGGCGCTGGCCGAATCCGCGCGAATGTTCGCGCTCGCTGCGGAACGCCGCGTCCGCAAGCCCGCACAAGCTGCCCGGGATATTATACTTCCCGCTCTCGTCGAAACATTGCGAACCCAGGGATAATGCCTTAACGTTGCAGGGTTATACTCCCCTCTGAATAACTGATGTTACGCAAGAAATGCAAATTTACTGTCATTGCGAGCGAAGCGAAGCAATCTTGCTGTTGCGTATCAAAATGACGAGATTGCTTCGTCGCGAAGGCTCCTCGCAATGACACGCTGCGTAACACCAGTTAATCAAAAAAAGAGGGGAGTTTTGCAATAACAGGAGAGTTTAGTTTTGAAAAAAAGCATAGCTGTAATTACATTGGCCGTCTTTATGTTGTCATCAGTATTCGGGGAAGCGCTGCGCGCTTCGGTAACCGCCGGACCCGCGCCTGCTTACCCCGCACGGACGGCCGCAAACGAGATAATACCGCCAACTGCCGGCAGGATCACCGGTTTGTGGCCCGGCCACTGCCCCTCGAATACTCTTGTCGTCAATATCCAGGATCTCCACTGTCATGCCGAGACCCAGCGCAATATCTCAAAAATATTGGCCGCATTGGACGATAAGTACGGTTTAGACGAGGTTTATGTCGAAGGCGGATATGGTAAAATCAGCACCGCATGGATGGACAAAATAACATCCGACCGCGCCAGGGCAACGGAAATAGCTGATGAATTATTGAATAGCGGGTTGCTAACCGGCGCGGAATACTACTCCGTGGCATCCAACCGGCATGATTTGTTACGCGGTCTTGAGGATGAGACGTTTTACCGCCAAAACATTGCGCGGTTAGACACGATATTTGAAAAAAGAGCATATTTCGGAACAAAAATAGCGGAACTTGAGCGGGACCTCGGATTTATTACAGCAGAGTTCATAGGGCCTGCCAACAAAAAACTTAATGACATCATATCACGCCGTAAACTGGGGCGGATAAATGACGGCAAGTATTACGCCCTGCTGGCCGGATACGTCGCACGAATCAATGCAGACGCGCATGATTTCGGCGATATGCATAACATCAGCATTACGGATTACCCGAATATTTTGTCGCAAATAGAGTTGACGCAAATTGCAAAAAAATTAAACTACAATAAAATACCCCGCCAGGCGCAGCAATTCATCGCAGATATCAAATCGAACGTTACTTACTCCCAGTACAATTCATTATTGCAGAAAACAGCAAATTTTACGAAAACTGACGATTTGTACATTCAACTTGCGGCGATTCGTCACCGTGAAACGCTTCGAACGGTCATCATGAAATACCCCGACCTGTCCCGCTTTCTGGACTTCACGGAAAAAAACAGCGATATTAATCCGCTGGAACTTATTAATGAGGAAAGACGGCTGATAGGGCAAATACGGATTGCGCTATCGGCGGACGTAAGCGAGGTTGAAGTTTCATTCGTCGCAGATTTTTTTGACTGTTTCCGCGATTATCTTTCCGCAAAATTATCCGCCGAGGATTACGCTTACTTTAATGCAAAATTCGGCAAGTTCCGCAACATCTGGGCTAAGTACGCTCCCGTGGATAAAATCACGGCGCTTACCGCGGATTTTCAGCTTTTAAATGATTATTATAAAGCTAACGAAACCCGGAATGAAATTTTCATAAAGAACATGCCGGAGCTTATTGCCGGGACTAACGTCCGCATGGCCGGGGTTGAAGCGGCACAATATGACGACGCCGACCGGTTGCTGGGCGATTCCAGAGTTATATTGCTTGTAACCGGCGGCTTTCACACTCAAGGAATAAACAAGCTTCTGCGTGAACGAAACATACCTTATATAACCATTACCCCGAATGTAACAACGGATGCCGCAGCCGCCGGTGTTATGTACTCAAAACTTGTAAAAAAGCAGGCGGCTATGCAGGCAGTTAAGCAGTCTGCTGCCCCCAAATATACCGGCCTGACGGCAGTGCATTTTACAGGCATCACAGGTTCCCTGGCATTAATTCCCGGTTCTGAAAATGTAGAAGTAATTTCTGTCAGCGAAGATCAGATATGCATAGAACTGGGAGGCGAACAGATAACGCTTTTCAACAACGGCAAAGACAGGTTTGAAATCCGGCAACACACTCATGACGGCGCTTCCTTGAAGGACACGTTAGCATCCCTTTTGCTTCCGTTAAAAACTATAATTCGCAATGAACTTGTGCAGGCTGTCCAGGGATATATTAACCTCTTATCAGAAACCGAAGGCGATGATTTTATCCAAAACCCGCCGGACGTATTTCTTGTCCTGGGGCAGCCGGACATGAGGGTTTACGTAAATTTTGCAAAAAAATGGAAGGCGATAAAGGAAAATTCAGGCAGGGAAGTGCCAGTGGTTGTCGCGGGCGGCTGGGGGCGCGGAACGGCGCCTTTGATAACAAGAACAATTGAACGCTATGGCGATCGCATTGATTCCCGAAGCAGAGAGTGGATGTTACAGTCATTAAATAATGAGATAAGCGAAGAGAATAAAAAAATTACCGAGGCTGACGTAGTAAAAATTATATTCGGAATTGAAGGCGTGAAGGTTACCGCTATAGAAGAAAAAAAGAACGGCAAAGGGTCAACAAAAACACTGGAGAATTTCTTGTTCAGCAAAAAACCCATTGCCGCCATTTTCGGAAATAAAGTTAAGCCCAGCGTAGCCATTGTTACAAGGCCGGACCTGTTATTGCGCGCGTTTGCTACGGCAAGCGGCGAATGGCTCAGCGAGGCTGAGAACGGGTGGCAGATAAAAAGGTTCAGCACTTACGATATTGATGCCGGGGCATTGAGCGATTCAGAGTTAATTGAACTCGCGGGTTATAGCGCCGGCTACCCTCAAAAATACCTGAATTATTTTGAAGGCACGCCATATTACTACAACTACCAGAACAGCGAAATCCGCGGCGTAACAAAAGAGTTTAACGGCAGCGTTGCAAAAATTCCGGATTCATCGCCTGTTTCGGATGAATTGGCAGAATACGTGCGTAAAGGGGTGCCGTTGCGGGATGAGGTAAAAACAAGGTTGGAAAAATATCTTGATACCGGTGATGTGGTTATAGACCTGGAAAAAAACACGCTCTGTTTTAAGAATGATAACCCGGATGGCGCTACAGGCGGGATGTTCGGTATTAGCAGGAACGTGCTTATAACTGCGCTGGAATTTATGCCGTGGTTGGGTGGCCTGAACGAAAGCGCATCCAGGATAGCCATCCTTATGTTCAGGCGGGTAACGCTTGATGCGGCGGGCATAAGAAAAAGATATGTTTATACTCCCGGTGAAGTTGCCGTTGTTAACACGCTGGTTTCCCAACTCATTTATTACTGGAACAAGCTTAGGAAAGAGGAAGGAAAGCTTCCGGTGGATAAAGTAATTATAAGCGAGGCCGATGCTGATGTTATATTTACCAAAGACGGACTGGGCATTGCGGGTATGTTCGAGGTGAATGTTGACGGTACTGTAATAATGAGATGCGCCAGGTGCAGTTCAGACGGCGAACGCATCGCCTTGATGGGACACGAGGTTGCCGAATACCTTGCTCTTAACGTAAGCAGCTCATGGCATTACAAGGCGCTGGATTATTATCTTGGCGAAAACCGCCTTGCGCGCGGTGATATATCGCAGAATGAACTGTTTAATTACTGGCATGCATGCCAACGGCAGATTGTTAACCATCCCGATAGCATGCTGCCCGTATTCGTTGACATAGACAGGGAGTTTGGCTTTATTGTGCCGCATATGGCCGAAGACGTAAAACGGTTCGATGTTTTTATCCCGTCACTTGCCATGGCCATCGCCTCATTGCTTGTCCGCGCCATGCCTGGTGCCGGGTTGCATGAGAGGCCTGCGCTTACTGCCGCGGCGATAGAATCGTTCTTTGCCGGCTATTATAATGAATTGGTTCCACCGGTTAATTTAACGCGGTACATCGCCAGATTTGCCATGGCTACATTATGGATGTCCTTGTTGTTTATTGGCGGTTCGAGTATTTTCAGTCATGTGCCGGAGTTATTTGCGGCATTCCGCATTGATGTCGCGCCAGGGATGCCCGGCGTCCAGGATTTGCTTGGCTCAAATGCAGTTTTATTCATAATGGCAAGTGCGATTATATATAATTTGTGGCATGTGTCAGTGAAAATTTTAAATCTTTTCCTGTTGCTATTATCAAAAAGGTTAGGCGATGACGGCTTCAAAATGATGCGGGTGCTTAATCTTGCGTTCGTTTTTAAGAAGCATGAAGGCGCTGTTATAGTAAGTTCCGTAATGATTGCATTCAGCGCTTTATTAATAAATATGATTAGCGGTTCCGTGCCGCCCATTCTTGTGGCGCCCCTTCTGGTTAATAGCGCATTCTGGATCTGGTCGCGTTACGAAATGTGGATCGTAAAAACTGTCCTGTTGTTGAGCAATCGGGACAAAAAAGGCAGGAATCCGCGCGATTTTACTGCACGGAAAGACGCGGCGCGCAGCGGCAATCCTGAGCCGGATGTATATTTGGATTATCATTATGGAATTACATCGGTGAGAAGTGTCGCTGAAAACATAAATGAATTGGGTGCATTATGGTCGGATGACAGTGGAAACCTGCACACTAACATATATATTTTTGACAGGCATTTTGAAGATATGGAGTCATTGGAGTGGAAAGACTTGGATATAAACGTTGACGGCAGGCAATTACGCGCCAGCGCCATGCCGGGCGCTTTGGTATTGTTTGCCGATGGCGCTGATATGCGCAATATTTCCGCTGCCGTAAATGATGCGATTTCCCCGAGAGGATCGTTGCCCGGCAGCAACAGGTTAAGCGAAAACTTAAAAAATGTTTTAAGTTCGCTGGATGTAGATCTGAAAGCCGGAAAATTCAAGCCCGGGATAACAATTGACTGGTCATCCCACAATAAGGTATTAACCTATGCGCGCGACGGCAGCCTTAAGGCAGGCAGGCACTACTTTGTTGACGGAAATGGCGTTATCAATAAAGACAAGCTTAAAAGTATGCTTGGCGACATGGTAGCCATGCGTAATGCCGACAGCTTCGCCATGGCGCGATCCAACAGCATTTATCTCGACCTTGATGCCGGCATGGAAGCGGATGATATTGAAAGCAAGCTATTGGGAAGCATTCACACCCTTGCTAATACTGGAATGAGCCGGTTGATAATTGATGATACCGTAATTGATCGCCTGGGACAGGAAGTTTCCATGAAAATTGCGAGGCTTGCGCAAGTTAACGGCTGGGAAATATGTATCAATATGACACAGGGCACTTTTAACCTTAACAGCGGACATTACGCTGAAATCGGGTTTCCATATCATTCAATTAAAGTGGCCGGTTTTTTTCACATGTATGATTTGAATGGAAATAAAGAAATATCAGAGATAATAGACGATTGTTCCGCTGCTGAACAGTTAAGACAAAAGTTTATACGTTCGAATAATGTCAGTAAAACGTTCATGGCAAGCGAACTTGCCGTGCTTTTAAACGGGGGTGAAAGAGACGTGGAAGCGCTTGTCGGGATAACCGGCATGTTCAGAACAATGATATTGAGCATGTATACTCCGGAAACGATGGATACCGCTCACGTACAAAAGGCGGCTCATGCGCTAGAGCGCAAAAAACTCAACATCCCTGATGCGAGCCTGGAGAGTCTGTTAAATGCGTCTGCGGATGGCCATATTGTCAATGCGCTGAAAGATGTAAACATCGGGTGTGTAAATCTCTATCTTGAAAAAATTCAAGTTGAACTTGAGGGAACATCCAGGGAAAATGATATTCCCGCCATCCAGGCGGCATTCTCGGAAGCGGTAGTCGAAAGACTGCTTGCCATCAAAGAACTTGGCGCGGTTGAGCTTGCCGATCACCAGCTTGAAGTAATTCTGGGGCAGAATTTATTTGCACAAAAGTCAGGCGGCGCCGGGGCCAGTGGCCTGGTTGTTACGCCGGAAGCGTTTCTGTCGGAAAATGACGTTGAGCCGGTTGTGTTTTATGGCCGGTTGAACCTTAAAATAAAGGAACTTTGCGCGCGCAAAGGGGATCCCGCGGCGATAAACGCCGTTGTTGCGTTAATCCTCGCACATGCCGAACGCAAAACAGTTCAAAGGGAGGAAAAGCGGGAAAAACTATTGAGTGCAGGGCTTACAGGCGAATTGTTCAAATCTCAGTAATGGCCGTTTTTTATAAATGACTAATGAATAAGATATACTCTTGATAATGGAAAGGAAAATTGATATAGTTATGAAACATAAACAGGCAGTTGAGAAGAAAGATTGCTCGGCAAAAAAGAAAGTGCTTGTTCTCGACGACGACAGGCGGATGGTTGATTTGATTTCAGAAGTCCTGCGCGAGATAGCGGTCATAGGCGATGTTCACGGTGTTTCGGACATCGGCCATGCCATGCGCATGCTTGAGATGGAACAGTACAGCGCCATTCTAAGCGACATTAACCTTAATTCAAGTAATGGTTCTACGGGCATTGATTTCATCAAAGACGTTATGAGCCTATACCCCGACAAATACGGCAACAGGATAATAGTAGTTTCAGGGGATCACCACCGGATAAAGGATGCCATAAGGCACGGCGCTTGTTTTGCAATAACAAAACCGTTCGACGTTGACGATCTGCGCGATAAAGTGAGCAAGGTCGTAATGGAGTAATTAATGAGAAAATTGAAGGTGTTTTTCAGCAATCACTGGCTCAAGCTGGTAATTATATTCGTTTGCCTGGCGCTCATAATTCTAACAATTATCGGCCTCAGCACGCTCGAATCTTTTTACCGCAATATGACGCTTGCCACTATCCCGTTGCAGCTTCTCCTGACCGGTCTTAACGCGGTAATATTCGTTTACCTTTATATGACAGTCTTCCGCGGCGGTTTCTCTTCCATGAAAAAAAACCGCATAAGGCCGGAGGATATCAAAGTTCGTTTTAAAGACGTTATCGGGCTTGAATCCGCCAAGAAGGAAGCGATGGAAGTTGTCCAGCTTTTGAAGGACCGCTCCCGTATTAAGAAAATCGGCGGGAGGATAATTAAAGGCCTTCTTTTCATAGGCCCCCCGGGCTGCGGAAAAACTCTGCTTGCAAAAGCCATTGCCACCGAGGCCGGGATCCCGTTCGTTTCCGCATCCGGCAGTGAATTCGTCGAGATTTTCGTGGGCGTGGGCGCAAGCCGGGTACGCAAATTATTTTCGCGTGCGCGGCAGCTTGCGTATGCGCACGGTGCCTGTATTATATTTATTGACGAAGTCGAGGTTATCGGGCGCGGGCGCACGTTCTCATTTATGGGCGGCGGCGAGGAAACAAACAGCACTCAGAATCAGCTTCTGGTTGAAATGGACGGCCTTGAATCCAGCAGGGAAAACGTGGTGGTTATAGGCGCAACCAATGCTTCTGAAGACGTCCTGGACAAAGCTCTGCTACGCCCCGGAAGGTTTGATCGCAAGATTTATATTGCCCGCCCCAACCTGAAGGAACGAAACGACCTTTTTGAGTTTTATCTTAAAAAGGTAAAACATTCCGCTGAAATTGATCTCGGGCGCCTGGCGAAGAAAACAGTGTCCAAATCACCGGCGGACATTGCCAACATCCTGCAGGAAGCCGCGCTTATAGCAACCCGCAAAACGAGAGACATGGTTGAGTACAACGATATTTCCGAAGCCATGGACCGCATTGAGCTTGGAATGGTCTTCCGCCTGGACATCACTCCCCAGGAGAAAGAGCAGACCGCATACCACGAGGCGGGGCATACCGCGGTATTGTATTTCCTGCATCCCAGCGATGACGTGTTCAAGGCGTCCATAATACCGCGCAAGGCATCCCTCGGCATGGTAAGCCATCACCCGCGTGAGGAGTTGCACACCGCCAACCGCGAGAAACTGCTTGCTGACATAAAAGTTATGCTGGCCGGTTATGCGGCGGAAAAAATTAAATATAACACTACGTCCACGGGCGTGGTGTCTGATTTCCAGGGCGCAACGCACATAGCCCATGCCATGGTGTGGCAGATGGGTATGGCGGGTAATAGTATGCTTATCGGCGACTTTTCGCGCATTCCCCAGAACGAGATATCAAATGAACTCAAAGAGAAATTAAACCAGGAAAGTATAGCTATAATAAACAACTGCCTTGTAAATGTAAATGATTTCCTGAAAGCAAACTGGCAGGTAGTTGAGGCGTTTGCCCAGGAACTTTTGAAGAAAGAAGAGCTCGACTATGATGAAATAGACGCTATCTTCAAGTCTTGCAAGCAAGGCGCCAACCCCGCCCAGTTGGAGGCGCCTGCCATGGCGCCCCGCAGCATGCCCCCACAATAAAATGCGATTTTTAATCTTTGTCATAGCCCTGTCGCTTTCTTCCTGCACCAGGCCTTCTTATCCGAGGGAAAAATTAACCCAATCCGTTGAGGGCATAGTAAAAAAGGAGTGTAAACTTGAAAGCCATGCGGCGCTTGTGGGGAAAACATTTTATTTGAAGGTGGCGCTGCCCGGGCTGGTAAGCTCCGAGGCTAATATAAAGAAAGAAGTGCTTGAAAAGCTGCAAAAAGTCCACCTTGCCATAACCAGGGTGTCGTTAAGCAGTGATGCGAAAATTGAGTATCTTGTTACAATAGTTGAGCTGCCCGGCTGGAAAACACATTTTTCCATCGTACAGCGTCTTGACGACCTTAAGTGGTATTTCTACCAGAAGATTTCACGCGGCGATTTTGAGGACCGCATTATTTACGATCTGGGCTTAAAGAATACCGGTGAAGGGGAAACTTTCAGGGATATTGACCTTCGTGAATTCGTGGCGCGGCTGATCGTTTCCAAATTCAACTGGCTGACGGTTTCGAATCCGTTCGTCAGCGCTGCCATCGGTGCGCGTCTGGAGATAGACTCTCTTAGCGGTAACAAGCTTGTGCTGAAAACAGATAGCGAAACCCTCAGCGATATGTCCATGGAGTTCATAAGGGCGACGATAATGGAATGGAGCGCGAAGATAGCGCACAAATACCGTTTTTTTGAATTTAGCGAGATTAGCATAATCAACAACAGCGGCCGCCAGGTAATCAGTATTCCGATAGCGCAACCCGAGAAATTAAAATAAAACATACTATTGAAAACAAAAGCCATATCAACAATACTTATAAAACACGTTCCGGCGCGGTTTTAATTTTTGCAGGGATCGCTCACGGTGTCTTGAGGTCATTGCGAGCGAAGCGAAGCAATCTTGCTGTTTCGTATCAAAACGACGAGATTGCTTCGTCGCCAAGCTTCTCGCAATGACACGCTGTGTAACATCAGTTAATAAATTTACAATGAGGCTGCAATGCGTAAAACCATCTCCCTGTTTGCGATCATAGTGTTATTTTGCAGTAATGTTTTTGCCGGTGATCAATTCCTGAAAGCCTGCCTGGAAGTTGGCGAAAACAGGGATAAAAAGCTGCTGGCCGCAAAAGAGCAGGTTAATGCGGCTTCCCTGCGCATTACGCGTTCCGGGCGCGCGTTCCTACCCGGCATCTCCCTGCAGAGAAAAACGGCGCGGGGCAAGGCGCTTAGAACGCTTGAAAACGGGGAGGTTCAGTCCGATGAGTACCAGTCGGAAGAGCTTGGGGTGCGCGCCCTCCAGCCGTTGTACGACGGCGGAAGGCTAAGGGCGTCATACCGTTACGATAAGCTGTTGCGCGAAAATGCAAAGTTAAACCTTACCAAGACAAGGCAAGATCTGTATTACCGAATAAAAACAGCCTATTACGAATTCCTTGCGGCGCGCTCCGAACTTAAACGGCTTAAGGATACGTTTGACGATATCCAGCGCCTGCAGCAGAAAAGCCAGTTGGAATTCAACGTTAAGGCGATTTCGGACCTTGACCTGCAGGAAGGAAGAAACTTCAGGGACAAGGTGGAAAACATGTACCGTTCGGCGAAAATGAACGCCGAGCTTTCGGAAAAGAAACTATTATTCACCGTTGACATAAAAGCCCTTGATGAAATTGCCGCCCCGTTTGACATAGGCTCCCTTGCGCCGCCGGAAGATATTTCGTACACGCATGAAGAGGCGCGCCGTTTTGTTACGACAAACAACATGGATGCGCGCACAAACCTGAACATGATAGAAATGAACGAACAGAAAAAGAAAATTACAAGCGCAAAAACACTGCCGAAACTATACGCCGAGGGTTATTACGGCCAGAGCGGCGAAGTGTTTGTTACGCAGCCGCTCAGCCTGACGACAGCATGGAGCATTTCAGGCCGCGTTTCATGGGGGCTTTGGGGCAACTCGCTTGAAGTAAGCAGCGCCAAGGATTATGCAAATCCCCAGGAAATTATTGATCTCTCCCGTCGCATTGATAACACAACCAATGAAATAAAACTGTCATTATTCGACGATCTGGGGTATTTTGTAGAGCAGAAGGAAAGCGCTATAGGCATAATGACTTCAAAGATAGAATACCGTGATTCGCTTAACAGGGCTATCTATGAATTCGATAAGTTTTATAACGAGTACCAGCAGTCGCTGTGGAATGCGCGCACTACGAAAGACGAGATACGCCTGCGCGAGCGGAAGCTTGAAGTTATGCGCAAGCGCAACGAATTATACGAGATATCAACCCTTGAAGTTATGGATGGTGTTTACAAATATGCTGAAACGGTGATGTCTTACATGAGGTCTCTTGCTACAAACTACCTGGCTGTATGCGAGATGGAACGCCTTACGATGTTGCAATTACGCTGACGGAGGATAATACCTTGAATCTTTGGTACCGTATAAAAGATATGTTGCTTGACTGGCATGATCGCATTATGTATAGAATTGCGGGCGACGAAGAATTTGAATTGCCGGTAGGGAAAATTGTTTTTATCGTTGTAACGGCGATTATACTTATTGGAGGCGGTTTTTTTGTTGTGCGGAAATTATTTTTTTCAGGCGGCGGTGATGAACGGCAGGAGCAGGTTGCCCAGGTGCGCGTTCAGAGAATAAAAAAGGAAAACTTTACCGAGAAATACGCGGTAATGGGAACGATTCGAGGCACGATTGAAAACGATATGCGTTTTGAAATCGAAGGCACGCTTGCGCGTTATAATTTTTCCGAGGGTGCGCGCATAGGAAGGGGCGCTATTATCGCATCGCTTGATCCAAAAGATTCGCTATCGAAGGCGTCATACGCAAAAAGCAAGTACAATAGCGAAAAGGCGTCGTATTTCTCGGCCGCGCAGCGCATGAAGGTGTACGGCGAGTTGTTTAAGATGAAAGCCATCTCGGAGACTAAATTCGAGGAAGCCAAGTATGAGACCGACTCCGCGAAGGAACGCATGGAGGCCGCGCTCTCGGAGCTTGAGCTTGCGCAGTCCAACCTTGAGAAAACCAACCTGTTTGCGCCGTCGGGCGGCGTGCTTGCAGAGCGGCTTATACAGGCCGGCGAATTTGTAACTCCGCACGACGTGGTGGCGAAATTTATCAGTGGCGGCGAAGTGAATTTTGAGGTTGACGTCCCTGAGAAAGACGTGGAAAAGATAAAGATCGGCATGAAAGTGAAAATAAATTGTGATGCTTACCAGGACAAGGATTTCTGGGGCAAGGTCAGGGAAATAGCGCCGACGGTAAAAGAAAAAACGCGCACCACTATTGTGAAAATAGAAATACCCAACGACGACGGCCAGCTTCGTTCCGGCATGTTTGCCCGCGGAGATATATTTTTGATGGAAATGCCTGATACTATCACCATCCCGCAGGACAGCCTTATAAGCCTCGGCAACGAAACCAGGCTTGTCCCGATAGTCAAGCCGGACCCGTCCGTCCCCAATCGCGGCATGGTGGAACTGCGTTCCATAACATCAGGCCAGACCGTCTCAAAGTCGGTTATAGTCCAGGACGGCCTGAATGAGAACGAACTTGTAGTTGTTGAAACGCAGACGCAGCTTTCCGACGGGCTTCCCGTGCAGTTTACAGAAGTCAATCCAGCCGGCAATGAAACCGTGAGATGATAGAACTCGGCATTAAACGGCCAATCACCACACTGATGCTTGTCGTGGCAATAGTAGTTTTTGCCGTTGTCAGCTTTCCGCGTATACCCCTCGAACTCTATCCCAATCTTGAAACAGGCGAAATCAGCGTCATTACGCGGCTTCGCGGCGGCATACCTGCCACCGAAGTCGAAAAAGGCGTTACCCATCCCATGGAAGAAGTATTTTCCGAGGTTAACGGCCTTAAAGAATTAACGTCCGCTTCCCGTGAATCCGAATCAGTTATTGTTCTGCGTTTCCATCCCGGCACCAACCTCAATTTCGCCACGCTCGACGTGCGCGAAAAACTTGCAACAATCCGCCATCGCCTGCCGCGTGAAGTCGAAAAACCCGTCATAGCCAAATTCCAGCAATTCGACACCCCCATATTGATTATTGCGCTTAGTTCCGAGTCCCTGTCTCCCGAGCGGCTGCGCGAGCGCGCAGAGGAGAAGATCAAGGAAAGGATCATGCGCATCAACGGCGTCGCAAATATTGAAATAGGCGGCGGCCAGGAAAGAAAGATACTGATAGACATTGATAACGCGCGCCTGCTCGCCTACAGCCTGCCGATAATGAGCGTAGTTGAGATGATAAACGTAAACAACATCTCGGTGTCGGCCGGCAACGTGGAAAAGATGGGGGAAAGATACATCGTGCGCGCCACGGGCGAGTACTCGGCCGTAAAGGAAATAGAGAATACAGGCATCGGCGTTACGCCGCAAGGCTCGATTATTCGTCTCAGCGATATCGCTACGGTGCGCGATTCCTATTACGAGCCGTCGTCTTTCGCCCGGCTTAACGTCAAACCTGTTGTTTCCATGTACATTCAGAAAGAGTCGGAAGCGAATACCATCACCGTAGGAAATAAAATATCGTCGCTGGTTGAAGAATTAAGCAACCAATATGCATCCGACATGACGATGACGATTGTAAAAAACGATGCCGAGTTCATACAAAAGGCGATCACATCGCTGAAGATTTCAGTTTTCGAGGGCGCCATACTTGTAACGGCCATTCTTTTCTTTTTCCTGAGGAATTTCAAGACCATCGGTATTATTGTAACTACGCTGCCTATAAGCCTGTTGCTTTCGGCGGTGTTGATGTATTTCGGCGGGCTGTCCCTTAATATTATGACGTTGAGCGGGCTTGCCATGGGGCTCGGTAACCTGATGGATAACGCCATTGTAATCATGGGCAACCTTTCTTACCACTCAAAACGTTCTCCCGGCATGGACAGGGAAACAATGGTGGTAAAGGGGACAAGCGAACTGATGATGCCTATTATCGCGTCCACGCTTTCGACTATAATAGTTTTTCTTCCGTTGGTATTTCTTGACCCGGAAATAAAGCGCATGTACGTGCCTTTCGGGCTTGCCATAGGGATTTCGCTGTGCGCCTCGCTGTTCGGAACGCTTATTTTTGTGCCGCCGCTTTGCGTGCGCGTCAAGGGCGCCTTTGATTTTGAAACGCCGCGGTGGTATGTGGTGATTGAAAAAATGTACACTAAAGCGTTAAAGTCGGTTTTCAGGCGCCAGCGATTGTTTATTGCCGGCACGATACTATTGTTTATAGCTTCGATATTTATTTTCATGACCAGGGATTCTGAGTTTGCCGAGGCCGGCGAGGCGAACACCTTCAGGATCGGCATCCAGTTTCCGCCGGGTATGCGCATCGAGCGTTCCGACGATATAGTGAAAAAAATAGAGAAAACGCTATTGTCTTACCCGTCCGTGGATCGCATATCGTCCCGTGTGGAAAAACTGCATACCTTCATAGAAGTGAAAATGAAGCAGGATAAGAAAAAAGTGATGGACGAATTCCGTGCCAGGTTCAACGAATTTTCGCCGGCTTTCATATATTACCAGGAATCTCAGGATATAGCTTCCCGCGAGGTTTACGTTGATTTTTACGGCTACGATTATGCCGTTCTAAAGCAGATAGCGTTTGCCGCATCCGGCCGCCTGTCGCAGGTGCGCGGCCTTTCTGATATAAAAATACGAATGCGCGAGGATGAACCTGAAATCAATGTTGTGGCTTCGCAAAATCGCCTTTCGCTTTTCGGCATAACTACACTTTACATGGCCAATACGCTTCACAACCAGTTGCGGGGGCTTGTGGCCACCCATTACAGGAGCGAGGGAAAGGAAATCGAAACTATAGCGCGGCTTACCCCGGGTACGGTGCGCTCAAGCCATGAACTGCCTTTCTTGCGTTTCGTAACGCCGTCCGGACAGGTAGTGGCGTTAAACCAGGTTGGCGATATAAGCCAGGTTACCACGGCCCAGGAGATATGGCACAAGAACAAAAAACGGTTTATACAGATAAGCGCAAACCGCAACAAGCTGGGGCTTACGGCGGCGGTAAGTAAAATGAGACAGGTGCTTTCCGGCATAAATTTTCCCAAGGATTACACGTACAATTTTTCCGGTGACTATGAAAAGACGATGCAGAACAGGAAAGATTTTTCGCTTGCGCTCGTGCTGACGATTATCCTTATCTACCTGAACCTCGCATCGCTTTATGAATCCTATTCGCAACCTTTGCTTATCATGCTTGCGCTGCCGCTCTCAAGTATCGGCGTGGCCTTCACGCTTGCTATACTTCGTAAGCCGATAAGCCTTGGCGTATGGATAGGCATGATGATACTGGGCGGCACCGTAGTCAATGCATCCATCCTGCTGGTGGAACGCATAAACCTTTCACGCGCCGAGAAAAAAAGAACGCTGCGCGCCATAATGGAATCCTGCCGGGAACGGCTGCGCCCCGTACTTATGACATCTTTGAATAATATCGTCGGGCTTATCCCTTTAGTGCTTAGCCGCGACGAGGCCGCCGGCATGTGGCGTTCGCTGGGGCTTACGGTAATGGGCGGCATGTTCTCGGGAACGCTGCTTACATTGTTCGTAATACCGGTAAGCTACCTGATTATGGAGAGTTTTTACCTTAACCGTAAAACCATCGTGCCTTCCACGATCGCCGGAATCAGAAATAGTTTGCCCGCTTTCATCCGGTTATTAAGCCACGTGCGCCTTAAAAATTTGAAAAAGTTTAAACCGGCCGTTGCCAGGCTGCTGCCGAAACTGAAATCCGGTTTTCACATTAAAATAAAGTGGCCATTGAAGAGGACTTATCCATGAATTTTATCAAGTTTCCGATCGAAAAACCCGTTACAACCATTATGCTGTTCGTGGCTGTTGTGCTGCTGGGAATCATATCATGGACACGATTGCCGCAGGAGTTATTCCCGTCGCTGGCCTATCCGCAGATATCCATTGTAACAAAGTACGAGGGCGCCGGCCCCGAGGAATCCGAAAAACTTATAAGCAAGTTGCTGGAGGAAACCGTAGGCACGGCGCGCAATATCCGCCGCGTCAGCTCCGTATCCAAGGAGGGAATGTCTCTTGTTATCTGCGAGTTCAGGTGGGGCACGGACATGAACTTCGCTGCGCTTGACGTGCGCGAAAAGGTTGATCTTGTAAAAGAACGGCTGCCGCGTGGAGCGCAGGAACCGGTTGTGCTTAAATTCAACCCCTTCCAGATGGAAGCTATAGTTATGGCGGTAAGCTACAATTACGACGAGTTTGACCCATGGAAACAGGTTGAACTCAGGCAGTTTTGCAAAAAGAATCTTAAAGACGAGCTGGAGCGCATTGACGGCGTTGCCAAGGTTGAAATCCGCGGCGGCGAGCAGAAAGAGATACTTGTCGAAATAGACAAAGGCAGGCTGCTTGCCAACCAGCTTTCCATGCTTGACATCATTAAAACGCTGCGCGAAACCAACATAACCTATCCCGCGGGAACGGTTAAGGAAGACCTCTACGAATACACGGTGAAAACCGTCGGCGAGTTCAAATATGTATCTGACGTCGGCGATGTGCTGCTTACAAAAGATGATCGCCAACAGGAGCAGGCACGCACCAGTAAGGTGATGCGAAAGGAATCATCGCGCCGCACGGGCGGCATTATCTACCTGCGTGATATAGCGGAAGTGCGCGAGTCCATAAAGGATGCGACGGGGCGCTCCCGCTACAATCAGAGGGAGAGCATTTCATTGTCCGTGTTTCCACAATCCGGCTCAAACCTCGTAACAATGTCGAAACTTATTCGCGCCAAATTAAAGCAGCTTGAGGTTAAAATACCCAAGACGGTAAATGTTGAAATAATTTATGACCAGTCGGATTTCATAAAGTCATCCCTGCATAACATCTATTTTGATGCCACCCTGGGAGGGATACTTTCCTTTATCATCATATTGGTTTTTTTGAAGGATATGGCGGCGGCTGTGATAATTCTTGTGGCGTTGCCCGTTTCGGTACTTGCCGCGCTAAGCATGATGTATTTTGCAGGTATTTCAATTAACACCATGTCCCTCGGCGGCCTGGCGCTGGGCGTGGGAATGGTTGTAGACAATTCAAACGTGGTGCTTGAGGGTATATTTGCCTATTTGCAGAAACACCCCGATAAAAGCAAGAAAGAGATTATTTACGAGGCAACCAGCCGGCAGGTTGTCCCAGTCATCGCGTCCACACTTACGCTTATCGCGATATTCCTGCCGTTTATATTCGTTTCCGGCGTCGCGGGACAGCTTTTCAAGGAGATGGCGCTTACTATAACATTTTCCATGGTGGCGT
This sequence comes from Elusimicrobia bacterium RIFOXYA2_FULL_50_26, assembly GCA_001800355.1. Taxonomy (GTDB): domain Bacteria; phylum Elusimicrobiota; class Endomicrobiia; order Endomicrobiales; family XYA2-FULL-47-53; genus XYB2-FULL-50-12. The sequence continues at coordinate 9,891 of MGVF01000088.1, read as the reverse complement.
CAATCGCCGCCGCGCTATTGCTTGTGCCGCGCCTTGCGCTAAACCTTGATTTCGACCGTTACAGGCAGCAGGATACGTCAATGAAAATACTTGACGCCTTCCCGCCCATGCTGACAAAATTCCTTGCCGCGCCCCGCAGTAAAAGTTGGCGGTTCCTTTACGCTTATCTGGCTATAGGCATGATTTTATTTATGTTTATTCCAAAAGAGTTCATGCCCAAGCTTGACGAACGCCGTTTCACGTTAAATGTTACGCTTCCCCCGCAAACAACGCTTAAAGTTACCACCGACCTCAGTAAAAAAATAGAAAATTACCTGTTCTCGGTGCCGGAAGTAAAAAATGTCATAGTCAACATCGGTTCGTCGGGTGAAGACATAGGCTCGGAGGTGGAATCGCTGGGCATGAACCAGGCGCGCATCATAGCGCGGTTAAAGAAGCGCGGAAGGCCAACGGATAAAATTGTGGCTGAACTGGGACAGGAATTAAAGAATTGGCGCGTGGAGCAAATGGAGACGGAGTTTATCACGCAGCAGGGTTTGTTCGGCTCATCGCTTGGTTCGTCCGCGGGGCTTACCATCGAGGTTAAAGGCAATAACCTCGTGGAGCTTGAAAAGAAATCCACGGAAATAAAAAATGAGCTGGCGGCCATGCCTGACATATTCGGCATAAAAACCATCCCATCGCAACTTGTTCCCGAGTTGAAACTGGACATCCAACGCGAACGCGCATCATTATTCGGGCTTAATGTGCAGGACATAAGTGCGACGTTGCTTGCCGCCATCAAAGGATACGTGGCTACAAAGTTTAAGGAAAAGGAAGACGAATATGATATTCGCGTGCGGCTTCGTCCCGAGGACAGGAGCGACCTTTCGCGCATGGGCGAGCTTACCATCTATTCGCCATTCGGCAGGAATATTCAGCTTGCGCAGATAAGCGAGTTGAAATTTGTAAAATCCCTGCCTGAAATCCGCAGGATAGAAGGGCAACGCACCTATCTTATAATGGCAAATACGGGCAAAGGTTTTTCAAAAGCCGTTGCGCGTGTGAAAAAAGCCGTAGACAATGTTATTTCGCCGGATGACAACGTTACCGCCGAGATAACCGGTGAAATGCTGGCTCTCAGGGAGTCCATGAATTCGGCGGTTTTTGCCCTGGCATTGGCGGTTGTAATCATCTACATGATACTTGCCTCGCAGTTCGAGTCGTTAGTCCTTCCATTGATAGTCATGATTACGATTCCCATGGGTATTATCGGCGGCGTGTACGCGCTCTTTTTCTCGTTCAATTCAATAAATTCCGTTTCCATGCAGGGTATGATCATGCTTATAGGCCTGGTTGTAAACAGCGGTATTATACTGGTAGACAGGTATAAAGTTGCGCGCATAGAAGAACCGCACAAGGATCTTGTCGAGCTTGTAATAGAATGCACTGTGGAGCGCCTGAGGCCGATACTGATGACTACGCTTACCACGATATTAGGCGTTTTGCCGACCGCCCTTGCCGTAGGCAGCAATGCCACCGCCCCCATGGCCATTACCATCATGGGTGGGGAAACATTCAGGCTGGTATTGACCCTCTTCTTCGTGCCGTCGGCCTATCTTCTCATAGAAAGCGCTAAACAGCGAAAAACAGATTTGTAAAAATGTCTCTTTAGCGTTTTGAAGTTGTCGTCGTCATTGCGAGCCCAAAGGGCGCGGCAATCTCTCTTTTCATCGGAAGCAACGTCGAGATTGCTTCGCTCTCGCTCGCAATGACCTCAAACTGCTGAAGAGACACTTGTGAAAAGTGCTTGAAAAGTTGTTAATTATCTACTATAATGTCAGCTAAATAGCAGCGTACAAATATGGGTTGCGAGGAGGTGAACGTTTTTTTCCGGTTGGATGGATGCTGTTTCTCAAAACGACGTTCGAAGCTGATTCTACTAAAGGAGCTACCAAATGGCATCATATGAAGTCAAAAACATCGGTATTAAATCGTTGATTAAAGGCCTTCCCATAGTATTCGTCATTCTTGGAGCATTGATAGGGTTGTTCACGTTCTTCATTTTCCCTACAGAGATAGCCTCAAACCTTACTTTTGGCGCGAAATTTCTTTCATGGGCTATTTTCGTGGTCCTGTATGCCGTGCTGATGGCTTTAGGTATCGTAATAGTTGCTGCTCTTTATAACTGGATTTCCAAGAAGATGGGCGGTATTTCCATAGACATTGAAGAAGTGCAGGAATAGTTTTAGTGGTAGATGTAAAGTTATAAGCGGGTAAGCGGGTAATTCACCTGCTTACTCGCTTATTTGCTGATTAAAATTATCCTGTCTCTTTAGCAGTTTGAGGTCATTGCGAGCGAGAGCGAAGCAATCTCGACGTTGCTTATGTTGAAAAGCGAGATTGCCGCGCCCTTTGGGCTCGCAATGACAACGACAAAATTATCCAGGTGATAAATGTCACTGCGAACTAAATTTTCTCTTCTCATTTCCTTCCTCCTGACTATTATCATTATTGGTATTTCCGTCAGCCTGTTTTTTACTCTGAAAACGCTTTTCCGCGCGCAACTGGAGCAAAACAGGCAGAAAATTTTCAGGGATTTCCAGTACACGTGTTCGGAGGCTGTTGCGGTGCGCGACGAGATACTGGTAATCAATACCATCCGTTCGCTTATAGAAACCCACCGTCCCGCCATAGTGTATGCCGGCTATCTCTCGCCTGCCGATATTTCGCTGTCCGCATTGCGCGATAATATCCGTAACGATTCTTTCGATTACAGGATCCATAAAATAACACGGCCAATAACCGAAACATTCGTCTCCGACCGCAATGAAGCCGTATATGAAATGGGCATTCCTCTCACAGTCAAGGACGAGTATGCCGGAACCATAAAAGTGGGTTTCTCGCAGGATTACCTTGAACGCCAGATACGCGAAGGTGTTATCCTGATTGGAAGAAAAATTATTGTAATATCCATTATGGCCATCGTAATTGGCATATTGTTCGCCCTTATACTTTCAGCTCACCTGAATAAACCGATTAAGGAATTAAGCCAGGCGGCCGTAAAGCTTGGCGGTGGTGACTTAAACGTGCGGGTCGAAGTTGACCGTAAGGACGAGTTGGGTAAACTGGCGCTTTCGTTTAACGAGATGGCGCAACGGATAAAGGAACTTGATGAATTAAAGGACAGTTTTGTGTCCAGTGTTTCGCATGAGCTTCGTTCCCCGCTTGCCGCGATTGACGGCTACTGCGATTATCTTATCGAGGGTATGCAACAGAACATGCCGCTTGAGAAGCAGAAGAAAGCGCTGGAAATCGTCAGCGAGTCCGCTTTGAGGCTGACAAATTTCATCAATAATATACTTGACCTTGCAAAGATAAAAGCCGGCCGGCTGGAAGTAAAGAAAATGCCGGTGGATATAAAAGATATATCCGAGGAAATAGTCCAGTTATTCGGCCCGTTATCGGAAAAGGACGGCAAGAAGTTAAGCGTGGCTGTCGAGCCTGAATTACCGCGCATGGATGCCGACCCTGAGCGTATAAAGCAGGTGATAACCAACCTTATAGGCAATGCCCTTAAGTTTACTCCTTCAGGCGCAAGTATTACCATAAGTGCGCAAAAAGTCAGCAGCCATTTCATTGAAATCAGTATTGCCGATACCGGCGTCGGCATACCGAAAGATGAACTGGGAAAAGTATTTGAAAAGTTTTACCAGGTAACAGATGGCCCTAACAAGAAACCACGTGGCACCGGCCTGGGGCTTACCATTGTAGCCGAGATCGTACGCCTGCATGGCGGCAATATCACAGTTGAAAGCGTCTTCGGTAAAGGCACAACGTTCAGGTTTACGGTTCCTCTCTGGAAAACGACGGAGTAACATGAATACGGAACGGCTGCTCGAAGGTAAGAAAATTCTTATTATTGATGATGAAAAAGCTCTCCGTGAGATGGTTGGGGACATTCTTTCAGTGGCGAAATTTGATGTTGTTACGGCGGAAGACGGTTTGGCCGGATTAAACAAGATGTATTCCGAATCGCCCGACCTTGTTTTACTTGATTGTGAGATGCCCAACATGGATGGTTACGAGTTCCTTGAAAAAGTACGCGCTGACCCAATGCTTGTAAACAAACCGGTTATAATGCTTACGGTGCGTAATACGGAAAATGACGAGATTCGCGGCCTTAAACTCGGTATTGACGATTATATAACAAAACCGTTTAAGGCTACGCTGCTTTTGGCCAGGGTAAAGACCGTTCTTGAACGAAAAGCGCTAAGCCTCGGCGCCAATCCTCTAACTTTGCTGTCAGGTAATATTGCAATAAATTCCGAGGTAGAGCGCAGAATATCATCCAACGCATCCTTTGCCATGTTGTACATAGATCTTTCTAATTTCAAGAGTTTTAACGACCGTTACGGTTTTGAGAGGGGGGATAAGGTAATTAAACACGTTGCCACTATTCTTACCCGTGTAATGCGCGAAACCGGTTCTACTGATGATTTCGTGGGACACATCGGGGGCGATGATTTTGTGGTACTTTGCGCTGCGGGCAAATATGGTAAAATATGTGAAAGAGTAATTCAGTTGTTCGATGAGTCAATACCCGGGTTTTATGATCCTGATGACAGGAAGAAAGGTTACATAATAACCGAAGACAGGCAGCGTAACGCGCAACAGTTCCCGTACATTTCAGTTTCGATAGCCGTAGTTTCCACGGCTCACACCAGGATAACTCATTATGCCCAGATAAGCGAGATAGCGGCCACACTGAAAAAAGTTGCAAAAAAATATAATCACAGCGCTTATGTAGTGGAAAGGCGTAAAGAATGATAAAGAAAAAGATACTTATAATTGATGATGAAGATTCTATACGTTCGCTTTTGACGGATGTGCTTGAACAGAATAATTTCTTGGCGATCTCATGCCCTGATACCGACGAGGGCTATGCGCGCATACTCAAATCAAAGCCGGACCTTATAATCCTTGACGTAAAGGTGCCGCGCATAGGTGGTATTGAGCTGTGCCGGATTTTACGCAATAATCCCGAAACAGCACAGATCCCTATAATGATGCTCACAGTAGAGTCAACTGAAACCGACAAGGTAATCGGTTTCGAGGTCGGAGCGGATGATTATGTTACAAAGCCTTTCAGTTCAAAGGAACTGCTTGCCCGCGTGAATTCACTGCTAAGGCGCGCAAGTCGTCATGATGATAATGATGAAACCATAAAAACCGGCAGCATGGAAATTGACATGAAGGCCCAGAGTGTTACTATAAACAGGAAGCCCATAAAGCTGCGCCCGAAGGAATTCGATATACTGGTGCTTTTCGTAAAGAACCAGAACATCGTTTTTGACAGGACATATATTCTTGAAAACGTTTTCGGCTATAAAATACCGGTAAGCACTAGAACGGTTGATACGCACATCAAAAACCTTCGCCACAGCCTGGGAGGGTATGGCGATAAGATAGTAACTGTTTTCGGCCGCGGTTTTAAATTCGTGCCGTAATCTCGAGTACCTGTAACACTAGCCCTCCTGAAACTTCTTTATGCCAATACAAAAAATGAAAGTTGCTATCCAGCCGTTGTCAAAGATTATTCTTTCGGTAGAAGAAGAACAGGCTTTAATCAAGCGTTGCCGCGCAAGTGAAGAGGCGGCGCAGGATGAGCTGTTTAAAGTATATTTTCCACTGGTTGCAAGCATTGCCCGCAAGTATCGCAATTTTTTCCCGCAGGCGCAGTTTGAGGAGCTTATGGAAGAGGGTAACTTCGGGCTGTTCCAGGCAATAGGGCATTTTGATCCGTGCCGGCACACGAGGTTCTCAAGCTATGCATGGTTTTGGGTAGTGCATTCAATTCAGGATTACGTTACCAGGATGGTGGCATTTCTCAAGGTGCCTGAGCGCGTGGTGTGTGATCTCCGCAAAATAACACGGTTTATCCAGGAAGCTGCTAAGGAAAACAAGGAAGTATCCATCGAGGACATAAGCGTCCGTCTTGAGATGAAAATGGAGAAAATCCGCGAACTTCTAAGCGAGCACTGCCGCACCGCTACGCCCGTTTCGCTTGACCAGTCCCTTGATGAAGACGAGAATGTTCAAACGTTGAAAGATATACTGCCCGACGGAGAAAAATCCGGAGAGGCATTTCTCGAGGAGTTGGAAGGCAAGGGCAATGTTGCAAAACTGCTCGGCCAGTTGAACGAAAACGAGGCCAGGGTGATTGAATGGCGCTTCGGTTTCATAGATGCGAAATATCATTCATTAAAGGAAATCGCAAAAAAACTGAAAATATCGCCCCAAAAAGTGCGCGACCTGGAAATCGTGGCAATTATAAAGCTAAAACGCCTGATCGCCGCCAGTTAGTTTCCTCTCCCCATCGGGGAGAGGATTAAGGTGAGGGGGAACTAAAGGTTCTGTTCCCGACGGCTTACCCCTCATCCTGCCCTTCTCCCCGCAGGGGAGAAGGAAAAATGTGGCTCTTATGGAAACAAAAATAATGAACAACGATAATCAGTCTGACAATAAAGGCATTGGTATTGTCGAAACCAGGTACTTCACTTTTGCCGAGCCGCCGGACGAAATACCGCTTGAATCCGGCCAAACGCTGGGGCCGATAACCATAGCTTATGAAACATACGGCGAGCTTAACGCTGAAAAAAGTAACGCCGTGCTGATAGAACATGCCTTTTCAGGCGATGCGCATGCCGCCGGTTACCACGCGGGTGATGACAAGCCAGGCTGGTGGGACGACATGATAGGCCCGGGCAAGGCATTCGATACAAACAAGTATTTCGTTATCTGTTCAAATGTCATCGGCGGCTGCAAGGGAAGCACCGGCCCCTCATCCGTAAACCCGAAAACAGGCAAACCATACGGCCTTGATTTCCCGATGATAACAATTGCGGATATGGTTAACGCCCAGGCGCGGTTGGTGGATTACCTGGGGATAAAGGAGCTGCTTTGTGTCGCCGGCGGTTCCATGGGCGGTATGCAGGCTTTGCAGTGGGTTGCATCCTACCCGGACAGGGTGCGCTGCGCCATACCCATAGCCACAAGCATGAAACATTCGCCCCAGCAGATAGCCTTCGACGAAGTCGGCAGGCAGGCCATTATGGCAGACCCCGCCTGGCAGGAAGGCGATTATTACGGAAAAAGCGTGCCGGAGCGCGGCCTTTCGGTCGCCCGCATGATCGGCCACATAACCTACATGAGCGACCAATCCATGGAGGATAAATTTTCGCGCCGGCTTAAAGATAAAAGTTACAGCTTCAGTTTCCGCACGGATTTCGAGGTTGAAGGGTACCTGCGTTACGCGGCGACAGTTTTGTTAAACGATTCGATGCCAATTCGTATCTTTACATTACCAAGGCCATGGATTATTTTGATGTATCGGACGGTAAATTAATACCGGATGGCCGGGAAATTGATACGAGGATACTCGTTATTTCGTTCCAGTCGGACTGGCTGTACCCTTCCTACCAGTCCAAGGAGATGGTCCAGCAGATGAGAATGCGCCACGCCGACGTTACCTACTGCGAGATAACCTCGACCTACGGCCACGACGCCTTCCTGCTGGAGGTTGACGCAGAGTACGCCCTGATAAAGCATTTCATGGAGCGCGTATTCCGCGAAAATGAAGAAAGCGGATCATGATAAAAGATAACGTTCAGCTTGATTACAAAATTATTGCAGGTATTATAGAACAGGGTTCGCGTGTTCTGGATCTTGGTTGCGGCAACGGTGAGCTTATAGCTTACCTTTCCAGCGTGCGCAATGCAAAGGTTCAGGGTATAGAGCTAAATGAGGATGCCATCTATAAATGCGTTGAAAAAGGGTTAAGCGTTTTTCACAGCGACATAGACAGCGGGCTTGCCGGCTACCCCGACGATAATTTCGACTATGTTATCCTCAATCAGAGCCTGCAGGAAACAAAGAAGGTTGATTACGTTATAAAGGAGGCGCTGCGCGTGGGAAAAAAAGCTATAATAGGTTTCCCTAACTTTGCGCATTACCGCGCGCGATTCATGCTTTTTTTCCGCGGGCAGGCTCCGGTTACGACATCCCTGCCTTATCATTGGCATGATACGCCCAACCTGCGTTTCCTGAGCATCAAGGATTTCCGCGACTATTGCAAACAAAGCAATCTGAAAATACTTGATTCGCATTACCTTTCCGATACCGGGATTATTCATCTTTTCCCGAACATTTTCGCCCGCAACGTAATTTTTGTAGTAACAAAATAGGTGTATCTTTAGCGTTCAGAAGTAAAATGTTGTCATTGCGAGCCCAAAGGGCGCGGCAATCTCGCTTTTTATCAGAAGCAACGTCGAGATTGCTTCGCTTTCGCTCGCAATGACCACGACAACCTCTTAACACTAAAGAGATACTAAAGGATTGTGAAAATGAATAATGTTCCTGTTTTTGAATTGCTTGAAAAAGTGCGCTCCAGGAAGCCGGTTGTTCATCATCTTACCAACTGGGTTACTATTTACGACTGTGCCAATATTGTAAAAGTGTTCGGCGCCTCGCCCGTGATGGCACATGCCAGGGAAGAGGTTGCCGCGATGGCAAAGATAGCGTCGGCGCTGGTTTTAAACATCGGCACGCTTACCGTTGACTTTGTGGATGCCATGAAGCTTGCGGCCAAAAGCGCGAACGAAAAAGGCATTCCCGTTGTTCTCGACGTTTGCGGAGCCGGTGCGACACAGTTGCGCGATGATAAGTGCTTCGAGTTGCTAAACGAAACCCGCATAGACATTATCAAAGGCAACGTCTCCGAGATCGCCCGCATTGCCGGTGAAGACGTTTTCACAAAGGGTGTTGACGCAACCGACATAGATAAAGATCCTGTGGAAATCGCGCGCAGGCTTGCCTCTAAAAGAAATTGCGTGGTGGTAATTACTGGCAAGGAAGATGTAGTCGCTGACAAAGATCGTGCGCTGCTGGTCGGGAACGGCCATGAAATGATGGCTAACATAGTCGGAACGGGTTGCATGGCGGCGTCCGTAATCGGTACGTTTGCGGCAGTGGAAGCTGATTATGTCGTCGCCGCCGCAGCGGGGTTGTGCTGCTACGAGATAGCTGCGGAACTGGCTGTGGAAACAGCCGCAGGGCCGGGGACGTTCAAAGAAAAGCTTTACGATGCCGTTTTTTCATTGGACCGCAAAGCCATAGAATCCAGGCGCAAGGTATACAATGCCGATACCGTCCTCTCATAAACAGAAAATCAACGGGTATTATTTTATTACCGATTCCGGGCTTAGCATAACCGGCAACGCAAGCGACGTTGAAAAGGCTGTTTCCTGCGGCGTCGGGGTTGTGCAATATCGCAACAAGCAGGCAACAACGCGCCAGATGATAGACGAAGCGCGCGTTTTAAGAGCGTTGTGCCAGAATGTTCTTTTCCTGGTTAATGACCGTGTCGACATAGCGCTTGCCTCCGGCGCGGACGGCGTTCACCTTGGCCAGGACGATATGCCCTATGCAATGGCGCGCAAACTTCTGGGCGACGGCGCTGTTATCGGCGTTACAGTTCACACCGTCGAAGAAGCTTTGCAAGCGCAAAAACATAAAGCCGATTATATCGGTGTCTCTCCCATTTATTTAACATCCACCAAAATTGACGCTGGGCTTGCTTCGGGGCCTGAGCTTATACGAAGCATTAAAACAAATGTTACGCTGCCCGTCATAGCCATAGGGGGAATCACGCACGCCAACGCGCGCGAAGTAATTGATGCCGGCGCCGACGGTTTGTGCGCCATCTCGGCCGTCGTATGCAGCGACGACGTCGAAAAAGCGATCAACCGCTTTCAAAAACTGTTCCCACCGCCGATAAACAAAAAATAAAAACCGCTTGTTTTCCTTCCACATTTCTACTACACTTAATTCAAATGTTACGCAGTGGCCGTC
>MGVF01000087.1 GCA_001800355.1 Elusimicrobia bacterium RIFOXYA2_FULL_50_26 | reverse complement strand
AGCCAATGAAATCGGATGCGTTGGTTTGGGGATGGTGGTAACGGATTCTGTTTGCGGTAGATTTTCCGTATTGAATCGCTTCCTGCGGACACCACTGCAGGCAGGCCATGCATTGTTCGCATCTACCCTGCCATACAGGTTTGCCGTCAACCAGCTCGATGTTTTTTACGGGACAGACTTTTTCGCATATACCGCACATGTCGCATTTCTCATCTGCGTAAAAATTTTTATCGGCCTTGCGCATACTTTTAATTCCGAATGTATAAGCAAACGATCCCAATAAATTCATTATCAAACCGCCTGCCTCTATTGCGCCGGATTTATTATTCTTAATATATTCGGAAATACTCGTAATTTTATTTTTTGCCTCGCTAAACAGTTTGTCCTGCACTTCTTTCGGCCTTGCTCCGTACATCGGTATATAATTGCCGGGCATTTTCACGCCGAATCCGGCTTTAAGCTCTATTCCCTGTTTCCGGAGCATTTCTTTAAGCTGAATGTTCGTTTTTCCGGGTGAACCTCCGAACGTAACAACGGAAAAGAAATATTTATCGGATTTTTTCAGTTTTGAAATAAAATCACAGACAATGTTGGGAACGCCCCAAACGTAAACGGGAAAAACAATTCCAATTCTATCCGCGGATAAATCAATATCCGAATTGATTGCCCTGGATATTGAAACAACTTTTGAATCACCCAGGCATTTTGCTGTTTCCCTTGCGACATTTAGCGAGTTCCCCGTACCTGAAAAACAATAAATGATTGTGCTCATAATTGCCTCCGTTCTTTACGCGTTTTTTATCCGTCAGGCTTATTTGAATGAAAAATTTTTATCCCGGAAAAGTTCGATACATGCATCCACGGCATCGGGATCATACAGGATGCCCCTGCCTTTTGCGATCTCTTCAAGCGCCTTTTCTTTCCCTATAGCTTCGCGGTATGGACGGTTGAATGTCATCGCTTCCACGACATCGGCCACCGATACTATTCTGGCGTCAAAGAGGATATCGTTTCCTGCCAGGCCACGGGGGTATCCCGATCCGTCAAACCGTTCCTGATGTTGAAGCGCGATCTGGGCAACCGACCATGGGAACTCGATGTTTTTTAGTATATCATACCCCCCTTGCGGATGCAACCGGATAATATTCCGTTCCAGGGGTGAAATGGCGGTGGGTTTTGAGAGGATCTCTGCGGGCACATATATCTTGCCGATGTCATGCAGGGACGCGCCGATGCCAATATTGTGCAGCCGCTCATCTGGAAGCCCCAATTCCTCCGCCATGGCGGTGGCAAGCAGGGAAACCCGTTTCTGGTGGCCGGCGGTATAGGGGTCCCTCGTTTCAACAATCATAGTTATAGCGTTGATGATGCCTGCGAATGACCGCTGCAATTTTCCATAGCTTGCCTGCAGCTCTTCTTCCATGCGTTTGCGTTCGGTTATATCGGTAAACATCGCAAACGAGCCTTTGAAATGCTTCCCGTCATCGAAGATTGGTGCTGCGGAAACCATGGTCCACACCATCTGCCCGTCTTTGCGGCGGAACCGGCGCTCATAATTTCCAAATCTTCTTTTGCAGCAGTCCTCCATTTTTCTCAGGTAATCGGGCACATCCTCCTCAAACATGAATGCGGCCATAGGAAGGCCGTCTATTTCTTCGGCGCGGTAGCCGAGTATTTCGGCCATTCTTGTATTTATAAAAGTTGTCTTGAGATCCTCTCCGATCATCCAGATGCCTTCGTTGGCCGTGTCAACGATCCTGCGGTATTTTGTTTCACTTTCCTGCAGGTTGCGAAATATCAACAGGCTTGTCAGCACAGAGCCGAGCCGCCTGCCGATCTCCTGAAAAAGACTTTTTTCGTCTTGCGTCCAGACCCGCGGGTACGAGCACTGGCGCATCCCCAGCAGCCACGGTTTATCTGCTTTGGGATACAATGTCATCGCGATCCGGGACTGTTCCTGAAAACGCTTCGGGACTTCGCCAGCCAGCGGATAATCAGATCCATTGCCGAATGTTACAGGGCATTCTACTTTTCTCGTAGTCTGAAATACTTTGGCAGTATCCGGGTCCATGGGCATCTCAAGCTCCGGCTCAAGGGCGCAGGGATATTCCGGCCTGGTACGTTCCATCTGTACTCGCCATGAAGAAGCATTCGGATCACAGGGATAGACAAGCCAGGCGCTATCGCTGCCGAAAATAGAAAGCATTATTTCAAACACATCGCCCATGATTTTCTCAAGATCGTTCGTTCCCTGTACGGCCCGATTTACCCTGTCCATACTTTCCAGAAATCGTAAATAGGCAAGCCTTTCTTCTTCGATCCGCTTGCGCCCGGTAATATCTACCAGTGCCGAGAGAATATGGCGTTTCTGCCCAATGACTATCTGCGTCGCCGACATTACGCCGGTTATGGGGCTGCCGTCCTTGCGCTTTAAAGTGATCTCAAAATCGTGCAACGTGCCCTGCTCGCACATGGCGCGGGCCAGCTTCTGCCATTCCTCGGCATTCTTGTATACCCCGGTTTCAAGACTGGTATGGCCTATGGCTTCATTCCGTGCGATACCGAAAAGTTTTTCAAACGCCCCGTTGACCTCATATATGCGGCCGTCATCGAGTGCGGTGATAGCCATTGCGACGGGCGAAATATGAAAAATAGTCGAAAACAGTTGTTGGGAAGCCTTGAGAGTCTCTTCGGCGCGTTTGCGCTCGGTAATATCGCGAAAATACCAGACCCGCCCATAATATGTTCCCTCGGACCCGAACATCGGCGCTGAATACTGCTCAAATATTCTTCCGTCTTTGAGGGCTACCTCGCCAAAGATTGTCCGGTCGGGGTGTTCGTACACGCTTTTAATAAGCGCCATGAATTTATCGGGGTGGGCCAGTATGCGCTGAACCGAACGCATGGCCTGCTCATTCGATTCCGATTCCACTATATGGGGTGGAATATCCCACATTTTGACGAAATTATTATTGAAGGAGATCATTTCCTGCTTGTCGTTTACGACAAGTATACCGTCGAGTGATTTCTCCTGCTGAGCTTTTAAAACCGCGTTCACAAACCGCAGCTCTTTGTCAGCCTTGATCTTCCAGAGCGCGTGTTCCGCGATATCGGCGATAAAGCCGGCCAGTGCATTGTTATATGCAAGGATATAATCCACTTTTTCATGGCTGAACACCGGCACTCTATCAAGCGCCGCAAGATAATCATCCATCGCATAACCGAACCCGTGCGCCTGCTGCTTAAAGAACTCCCGGTCAGGAAACTCCCCTTCATAGAAGAACTGTCCGAGGAACATCGTTGCCAGGTGCCGATTCGCAACTATGATTGGTATGCCGATATCCCAGAGCCCGTTGGCGCATTTGTAAGCGCAAGTTTTTCCTTTAGTCAGGTGGCTCTTGATGTAGTTATCGCTTTCTTCGCAGCGCCTGAGCGAGGCCGGGTTGGCGCGGTGAAATTTCACGCAAATCTCCTGCCAGCCGGCGCCCACCAGTATCGAACCGTCCAGCGCGTCTATAATACCCATCGGCATGCCGGCCGCCCGATAATGTGCATCAACCATTCTCTGTATGAGCGACAGGTCAACCAAGTCTGCGAGCCTGTAGTTGTCGGCCGCGGGTTTTGAACCAACTCTATTCGTTACCAGCATATACCCCCCTTAGTACTCTGCCAGACTGATTCTTTGCGTTTTGAATGGTCGTGCCTCTTTAGCAGTTCGAAGTCATTGCGAGCGAGAGCGAAGCAATCTCGACGTTGCTTCTGATGAAAAGCTAGATTGCCGCGCCCTTTGGGCTCGCAATGACGACAACTTCAAAACGCAAAGAATCAGTCTGGCAGAGTACTAGCACAACGCGTTAGTCTACACAAATAGTATATAATATAATTGCAGTTCATGTAGACGGAGTCAATTTGGAGTCTGTTGCCGAAGTCCGTTTTCGCCCTTTTTCGTCACTACGGTTCTCTAAATTGTTCCAATATCAGGCAAACATCATTCGTTTTTATTTTACCTCCAGGCCACTTGGTATGGCTGGAGGGGTTGCATCTGATTCCGTAAATTCAAATGCTCCGATGTCGTAATTCTGGCCCTGCGGGCGGGAAATACCTATGAAGTCTCTTGTGACTATGCCGGAAAGTGAGGAACTGCCTGCGTTAACGGCTGGCGAATTTGATCTGAGCCGGAAATCTGCATTTGAAACATTTACGAAAAGCGGATCCTGGGCGAGATAATTTGCGGCATAAGTAGGCGCTGGCGAACCGTACCATAAATCATGATCGGAATTCACGTTTCCGCTTGGTGATTGGTCAAAGCCGCTCGTTAATGAATAAAATATGTTATTTTTCATTTCGACATTATTTTGAATACCGACAGCATCAACAAATAGAACCAGGCTATCCGTTCCCGTGACATTATTGTCGTAAATCGTATTATTATAAAATCGCACGTTACTTGTTACGTCGTTATGAATACCAAAATGAACTGATGGCCTGGCGCTAAAAGTGTTATTGCCGCAGTTATATAAGATATTGTTCCATAAATATGCATTTTTAACGCTGCTGGCCAGCGCCAATCCGGCATGGGGAAGGTTATAGACTAGATTGTCGTGGATATAGATTTCATCGGCCTCGCCGGCATTAGTATCTGTCGGATGGATATATATTCCGCTCGGGCCGCCGGCATTACCGTCCGTACCGGTATCAACAAAGTCATGCAGCTCATTCCACGCAATTTCCACCCCTTTGTTATGAAGATCCGGAAAGTTGTAAACGGTGCCGATGTACATGGCATGATAATATTTATCCCCTGCCAGATCGTGTATGTGATTTCCAAAAATTTTGAAATTTTCTTCATCTACGGGGCTGGCTCCAAAAATCAAAGTTCCGGTCCAGCCTGAGCCGGCGGTCGTGATATCATTGCCAACCACCCGCCAATTGCTTTTATTGACATCTCCCGAGGCCATTCCAACCGCAGTTACATTTGCATTGATGAAAAATTTAGAGATGGTTACGTATTCGCAGGCATAATCGTGCTCTCTGATACCATCGTAAGTCCCGTCGCCCATGACTGCTTTTTCGGCCGGATAAGCTGCATATGAAACGGGGAATCCTGCCGCTCCGCAATCATTGTCATAAAACCTCAGATAGCTGCTGTATCTATGAAGATCAGTATAAACACCCTCCCGTACATAGACAATATCTCCCGGATCAAAAACGCTGCTACTGGGCATAGCTTTGTAAATATGCCTCCATGGCCCGTTGCCTTCTCCTACGGTATTTTCATAAATCCCGCTGTTATTATCATCCCCCGACGGGGAAACGAAGTATATATTCCCGGGCCTTATTACAAAGGGCAGGTTTCCGGAATTCTGTCCGTCAACGTTTACGCTTATGTTCACATTCCCGTCAGGCATAACGCTGGTAAGCCAAAAAGTAATCCTCTCCAACCCGCGCGGTATGCCGTTCTCATGTCCGGTAATTCCCCATTCGGCATAATCAGAGTCTGATGTCAAATTGACGCCACCGACGCTCACATAACTGGATCCGCGCGAAGAACCAAGGTTTTTACCCCAAATACTGACCGCCGCACCCTTGCCCGGCAACATGTTCCAGCCGGTTTTTGGCCCGCTTGTCAAGTCAGAAAAATATAATACGGGAGTTTCTGCTGCCATTGCGTTTATCGGGATGTTTCTTCCTGCAAAGGCCAGGAACAGCGATACAGAGATCAGTAATTTTGTTTCCATTTGTTTTTTATTCCTATATGGTTCGGATGCAGGCTTGCCGGGTGGCCTATTTTACGCCCAATCCGATTGGTGCGGCGGGAGCGGTTATATCAGAAGAATCGTTGTCTCCGTCATAACCGCCCAGATAAGGTATTTATGGGGACGGAGTCAATTTGTCAACTTAAGGCTCGTGCGGTTTGCTAATTGTTCACCGCACGAAATTAATTTTGATATTGCCTGTTTGATTATGCACAATGCACGTGCCAGTTTCGCGCTTTAATCGTTTCCTGTGTGCTATCGCTTCTTCCGGCGTTTTTATCAGTTATTTCCGGCTTCCTTCAATCCAAATTTTGCATTAGAGTTGCGGAATTCGTCGAACGCCGCCGGATTTTTCCTAAAAAAGGTTCGACCGTAGGCAACGCTACGCTCTCACTTTTTTTGTAGAAAAACTCTCGGCCTCGCTCGCCTCGGTTCTCGCGCCCTGCAAAGTTGGGTTCAAGTTTATCTCAAGCCTGGTGACGAATTCCCGCCCGTCTTTGCCATCCATGAATATACTGCGCCGCTCCATCCCGCGCGTAATAACATGATATGTTGCTCCGGCAATCTCTATCCGCTTATGTCCTGGCATGGCCTAAAAGTATCATTTCCCACTTAAGTTGTCAAGTTGACTCCGTCCCCATATACCTATTCCGGCCGCCGACCGTCGTAGCGCCCATGCCTTCCGCACCCGGGAATGCGGCAATTTCTGCGCCCACCGGTTTATCAAGCGATAAACCGGCAAACATGATCACAATAATAAGCCTGGAATACTTTTTCATAACTTTCCCTGACTCTTGTGGACTTATTGATGCCTGCATCAATAAGTTGTTATGCGAAGATTAGTCGGCGTTGACGGGGAGTGATTGACATCGTCCGGCGGCGCAACGGGAGTTTCGTCCGGCGCGCATCCGTACCAGATTTCTATGTCGTCAATCCAGAATAATTCATCTTGTCCTTCCGTGGGTGTCCAAAAGGACTTGTAATACATCGGAAACATTAAATGGCTCATCCTCCATGATCCATATGATACGCCTGTTATTTCATTGAATCCAGGGTCGCTTGTGGTGTATTGGATTGCATTTCTCCAGAAATATAATTTATTTTCTGAATAGTTCAGATAAAATGCATATTCCGTCCATGAAGTTTCGATGAAGGGATTTCCCAATCCGGAATCCTGATATATTCCCGTAAAAAGATCAGCATCTGACTCCGAGACCACTATTGTGCCGCAAGCAGAACCGGTACGCGGCTCCGCAGTTTGGTAACCGGACGGCCCGATTTCCAAATCGTTATTGGAGTCATTCTTAAAACGTAGAAATTGTGCCCAGTCGCAGGTTAAATTCGGGCTGGCTTTAAACCAGAAACGTACAAAAACTTCGTTTTGGCCGGTCGAAATGTCGGTATTGAATTTCGAATCGTCAAATGGGCCGCCGCCAGGAATTTTAGACTGGGCGCAATATGTTCCGCCGTGCGGATTCACTGGTACGATGTCCCATTCGTCGGCCTGGTCAGGATATGCCCAATTGGTATTGTAATCCCACGACGCACCTTCTTCGAAATTATCCTGTATAAATAATGTGGCGCCAAAGGAATCGGCAGTTAATAACATTAAAAAAAATAACTGGTTGAGCTTCATATATTTATGGGGACGGAGTCAATTTGTCAACTTAAGGCTCGTGCGGTTTGCTAATTGTTCACCGCATGAAATTAATTTTGATATTGCCTGTTTGATTATGCACAATGCGCGTGCCAGTTTCGCGCTTTAATCGTTTCCTGTGTACTATCGCTTCTTCCGGCGTTTTTATCAGTTATTTCCGGCTTCCTTCAATCCAAATTTTGCATTAGAGTCGCGGAATTCGTCGAACGATGCCGGATTTTTTCCTAAAAAAGGTTCGACCGTAGGCAACGCTACGCTCTCACTTTTTTTGTAGAAAAACTCTCGGCCTCGCTCGCCTCGGTTCTCGCG
>MGVF01000086.1 GCA_001800355.1 Elusimicrobia bacterium RIFOXYA2_FULL_50_26 | reverse complement strand
TGTCGTCGTCATTGCGAGCCCAAAGGGCGCGGCAATCTCGCTTTTCATCAGAAGCAACGTCGAGATTGCTTCGCTCTCGCTCGCAATGACCTCAGACTGCTAAAGAGACTTACCCTTGTAAGATAAAAGTATCTCCGCAAGCATTAACATAAGCGCCGCCGCCATGAGGGCGCGGGTGATGTCAACGCCGGATATAACTGCCAGGAACTCCTTTTCATCGTCCTGTTTTTTGAGCGCTATAACCTTCCCGTTTTTGAAGTACTCTTTCAGCCTGCCGGTTCCGGCGGGCATAAGCGCGCTTTCATCGTGCGCCATATCCAGGTTAACGGCAAATGACGATATTTCCTTACCGTCGGAAACAATGCGGTATATGCCCGGTTCCGCAAGATCCGGCAATTCCATGCCGGAGGCACTTGCGCGCGGCTGCACGGCCGTTCCCGACGGTGTTATGATACCGGCTCCCGCTGTGTTGGAGTAGTGAAATGTATCGCCTACGACGTATGCGGCGCCTTCGCCCGTTGTGTCGCTTTTTGAAAGGTAGCGCGCCAGGGCATGGACCAGCGGCACGTAAAGTGGCCGCGCAACCAGTGTGTTTCCCTCACGGTCGGCGGTGCTTGCGCACATTATAACGCGCCCCCGCCCGAACGCGCCTTCGACGAGGAACGGCCAGCCCGACGACATGGCCGCCAGCGTGCGGCTGCCTGCCGCGGGTTGCAGTATAAAGCCCCTGGTCGCCGCGATATTTTTCCATTCGAATTCGGCGAGAGCGGCAGCCGTTGCAACCGGGTGGCCTGCGTCCGTCCAGGAGATTGCGCTTTCCCCGTCGAACTCGGAGCCGATCGTCGCCGGCAGGTATGGCGGTTCAAACGTATCGGAGCTGTGGCTGCCGGGAAAAACAAGCACGCCGCCGCCGCTTGACGCAAATGATTCAATCTGTGGGTGGTTATTGCGCAGGTTTGCAAGTATCACCGTGCCGGGCAGCGAGAACCTGATTCGTTCCACTTCGCTTTCGGCATACACTTCCGCGTCGGGGAATGCCGTTCGCAGGTAAAAGCTTTCAGAAGTTATTCCGCCCGATTGCGGGTCGCCGTCTATTATCCATAAACCGTAACGCGGCTGGCGGCGGCCTGAAAAATAAAATACGTTGTCAATTAAAAGCGGGTCCGGGCCGGTCTCGATTTTACCCGATATTGATGCGGTATCCCGCGGGTAATAAAACCTGTGGCGCCCGCGCCTGTCTCCGTCAATCTTTAGAAAATCGTCGCCTGTCCTGCGGCCGCCTATGTAGCAGGAAACGGTGGGTGTAGCCGCATTATCGCCGGCCACGGCCGCGCAATCAATCTCCCATTGTGCGGCAGTTTCTTCGAACGAGGCTTTCACGCTTTGAACGTAACCGTTAGAGTTTTTTTTGTATTGCGGTGGGAAGGTTATTATGCGGTAAGGGTTATCGAGGCCGCGCGGGGTGTTTGTAAATCCGTGTTCCGCAAGATCCGAGAACAAAACCATGGTAACGGAGCTTCCCGTGAAATCCGCCGCAAGCCCGGCCGCCTTCGGGAAACATACGCTTACATCGGTGGGGCGCGCGGTGAGTTTTAATTCGTCAATGGCTCGCAGAACCTGCGAGTGGTCGTTACCCGCATAGGCGCTTGCCGACTCCACCCTGTTCGAATACCCGATGACACCGACGCGCGTTGAAGCGGGTATTACAGCCAGCAATTTGCGCGCGGTGCGCTTAAATTCATCCAACCGGTTTTCCGCGCCATTGCGGTAGCCCATGGAGTAGGAAACATCAAACAGGAACAACACAATACTCTGGCTGTCGCGCCCGTTAAACGAGGAAACTCCCCCCTTGTGCCACAGCGGCCGCGCAAAGAATAAAATAATAAGCGCGATGATAAGCATACGCACGGCCAGCAGCAGGTATTTCCGCAGCCGCGAGCCTGCGCGTATCTTTTCCAGCGCCAGCCGCACGAAGCGCAGGTCGCTGAAAGGCACGGCCGCGGGCTTTCGCCTGAACATCAGATGAATAATAACCGGCGTAAGCGCAAGCGGCAGTGCCCACAGGTATAAAGTATTAAAAAAATACAAGTTCATCAAGGTTTATGAGTTCGCATGTCATTGCGAAGGAGCGAAGCGACTGCGGCAATCTCGTATTACTACGGTAGCAGCAACGAGATTGCTTCGGCCAAGGCCTCGCAATGACCGGGAAAATAATGACACGGTGTAAAGCATCAATAGCTCAGGCATTGAGCCAGCGTTTTTTCAAGCGGTGTTGCGGTGCTTATAAGGTGGTAATGGATTGCCGCCTGGCGGAATCCGGTTTTATATGTTTCGATGAATTGTTCAACTATGCGGCGGTAGGCGGCGCGCAGGGCGTCGGCGTCGCCGTAAACCTGCTTGCCGTTCTCAAGATCAACGAACAAATGTTCGCCTGAAAACTGGAAAAAACGCTCGCTGTCGTCCATCACGTGGAACACCATCACTTCGTGGTGCCGGTATTTAAAATATTTCAAAGCCTTTATAACTTCGACGGGGTCGGACATAAGGTCGGAAACCAGCACCAGCAGCCCGCGCTTTCGCATGTGCTTGCCCATTGAATTTAAAACGGATGAAATCTCCGTTTCTCCGCCCGGCGAAAGGTTTTCAAGTTGTTCAAAGATGAGCGCAAGATGCGATAGTTGATGCCGCGGCGGGAGAAAAAAGCGAAGTGACGAGTCGAATATTCCCAGGGAAACCGCGTCTTCCTGTCGCAGGAGAAGGTAGGCGAGAGCCGCGGTTAGCTGCGAGGCGTAAGCCAGTTTGTCCGGCCGGCCGCTTCCGCCGAATTTCATTGAGGCCGATGCATCGAGCAGAAGATATGCGCGCAGGTTTGTCTCATCCTGGAACTGTTTGACGAAGAATCTGTCGGAGCGCGCGAAAACTTTCCAGTCTATGCGGCGCAACTCGTCGCCGTGCGAGTATTCCCTGTGCTGCGCAAACTCCAGCGAATGCCCGTGGCGCGGGCTCTGGTGCAGCCCGGAAAGAAGGCCTTCAACAACGCACTGAACGCGCAGGTGCAACTGCGAAAGCCGCGCAAATGCAGCCGGATCAATAAACTTCACTTATTTTCCAGGAGGCGGTTAATGATGGTTTCTGACGATACTCCCTCGGCCTCCGCGTGAAAGTTGACAATTATGCGATGGCGCAGGGCTGGCAGCGCCACGGCGCGAATGTCTTCAACCGAAACAGCGTAGCGTCCGTGAAGCAGCGCCCGCGCCTTGGCGCCCAGTATCAAAGCCTGCGCCGCGCGCGGCCCTGCACCCCAGCCTACGAACCGCTTCACAAATTCCGGCGAGGACTCATCCTGCGGGCGTGTGGAACGCGCAAGCTTTACGGAGTATTCTATTGTATGTTCGGCCGCCGGAACGCGGCGCACTATGTCCTGCAACTCAATAATCTCGCCGTGCGACAGCACGCTTTCCGGTTCCGGCTGGTAACTGCCCGTGGTTTGCGATATGATTTCCTTTTCTTCTTCCAAAGACGGGTAATCCATCATTATCTGGAAAAAGAAACGATCGAGCTGCGCTTCAGGCAGGGGATACGTACCTTCCTGCTCGATAGGATTCTGCGTGGCTAATACAAAAAAAGGAGGTTCAAGCTGGTAGGTATTGCCGCCCGCCGAAATTTTATATTCCTGCATGGCCTGGAGCAAAGCCGCCTGCGTTTTGGGAGGCGTGCGGTTTATTTCATCCGCAAGGATTAACTGTCCGAAAAGCGGCCCCTTGATAAAGCGGAACGACCGCGCCCCGGTTGCCGGGTCCTGTTCGATAACTTCGGTCCCGGTAATATCCGACGGCATGAGATCCGGCGTAAACTGTATCCGGCAGAACTTCAGTTCAAGTATGCGCGCGATGCTTGATATAAGAAGCGTTTTCGCAAGCCCCGGCACCCCCACCACCAGCACATGCCCTCTGCTGAAAAGCGCAATCAACAACTGCTCTATAACCTGTTCCTGCCCCACGATGATTTTCGACAGCTGCTTCCTGATTGATTCATACCCGCTCTGCAATTTTGCGACCAAAGCAATATCATTCTTCTCACCAATCTCCGCCACAAATTCCTCCCTGTTTTCCCATGCTGATTATAAAAATCCCAATAACTAAAATTATACACTTTTAAACCCCATTGTTCAAACCAATGCACTCTCAATAATTAATTACTTAAGACCGTCCCCTATTCTTATTCTATCCGTGGGGGTGGTATTTTTTGTGGAGGTCTTTCAGGTGTTCTTTGTCAACGTGGGTGTATATTTGGGTGGTGGTAATTGAGCTGTGGCCGAGCATTTCCTGGACGAAGCGCAGGTCTGCTCCGCCGGCCAGGAGGTGCGAGGCGAAGGAGTGGCGCAGCACGTGGGGCGTGATTTCCTTTGTGATGCCGGCGCGCACGGCATAGTTCTTCAGTTGGCGCCAGAATTCGACGCGGGACATTTTCTTTCCCAGCTTGCTTAAAAAAAGGTCGCGGGTTCCGTCTTTTGCGCGCTTAGCTCTAAACGGCAGGTATTTTTGAAGGTAGTGGCGGCTGGTTTTGCCGATGGGGACTATGCGTTCCTTGTTCCCCTTGCCGATGACGCGCACGAAGCCGAGGTTGAATTCTATGTTATCGAGGGTAAGGGTTACAAGCTCCGAAACGCGCAGTCCTGTGGCATAAAGCAGCTCAAGCATTGCGCGGTTTCGCACTTCGCGTTCCCTGTCGCCGGAGCAGGAATTTAGCAGTTTTTCCACTTCTGCAAGCGATAGTTTGTGCGGTAGTTTGGTGGTGAGGCGCGGCGGTATCAGGTTTGCGGTCGGGTCGGTTGCCATGTGGCCTTCGGCCACCATGAAACGGTGGAAGTGGCGCAGCGTCTCTATCAGCCTGTAAAGTGAGCGCGGGTTTAATCCTTCCAGCTTTTGCTGCCAGAGGAAATCGGTTACGTTCTGGTGTTTGATTTTAAGAAGGTTCTTTCGTATTTTTGCAAGGTGGGCAAGGTAGTGCTTGAGGTCGTAGCCGTAGGAAAGAATTGTATTTTTTGCCAATCCTTTTTCAACCGTCAGGTAAGAGATAAATTCCTCAATGTAATCCATTTGGATCTCACCACCCTGTCAACTTTCTGTCTCTTTAGCGTTTTGAAGTTATCGTCGTCATTGCGAGCCCGAAGGGCGCGGCAATCTCGCTTTTCATCAGAGGCAATGTCGAGATTGCTTCGCTCTCGCTCGCAATGACCTCAAACTGCTAAATAGACACTCAACTTTTTACAAGGTACGGATTTTGTTCAAGCTCTGTTTTTATGTCGCTGGCCGGGCCGTGGCCCGGATAAACCATCGTTTCAACGGGGAATGTGCGGAATATTTGTAAGGCAGCCAATAGCTTTTCCCTGCTGCCGCCCGGAAAATCCCAGCGGCCGATGGAGCCGCGAAAAAGCGTGTCGCCAGTAAAAAGCACATTGCTAAATAGCAGGCAGATGCCGCCCGGCGTGTGGCCGGGCGTATGATAGACGGTAAGTTTTAGCGCGTCAACGGTAATTGTGTCGCCGTCTTTAAGCGCTACGTCGGCGGCGGGCGATGTAAAAGGCGCGCCGATAAGCGAGGATCCGTTCAAGTCCGGCGTGTCAAGGTAGGGCATATCGGCTTCGTGGATATAAACGGTAAGCGGGTATAGTTTCTTTAATCCTTTTATCGCCGCTATATGATCGGCGTGTCCGTGCGTGA
Organism: Elusimicrobia bacterium RIFOXYA2_FULL_50_26; assembly: GCA_001800355.1. Lineage (GTDB taxonomy): Bacteria > Elusimicrobiota > Endomicrobiia > Endomicrobiales > XYA2-FULL-47-53 > XYB2-FULL-50-12. The sequence continues at coordinate 832 of MGVF01000086.1, read as the reverse complement.
GAACGATGGCTTTCGGCGTAAGCGCCTGCGCCGATATGGCGGCTGCAATCCGTTCCGTCTCTCCGCCCGGGTCTATGATGATGGCGTTTTTAGTCGCGGCATCGCTTAAGAGGTAACAGTTGGTTTCAAGCGGACCGACGACAATGGCGTGAAGGTTAAAATATTTCATAGCGGTATAAAATAATTTGTGGCCTGCAAAAGGATGTTGGTGATAACTCCGGCCAGGATATCGTCGGCAACTATCCCCCACCCGCCGGGCAGACGTTGCGATGAGCGTATAAAAAGCGGTTTTGCGACGTCAAAAAACCTGAACAGCGCGAACGCAAGAATTCCGACGGCAAACGTTTGAGGCAGCCATGCCACCGCAACAAGAAAGCCTGCGATTTCATCAATGACTATGCGTTTATCGTCGTGAGTGCCGAAGGCTTGTTGGGCCGCCCCCGAAACAGGGATGGCAATCGCAATGATAACCGCCGCCGCCGCAAGCGTTAGACCCGGGTGCGCCGCCGCAAGCAACAAATATATCAGCGCGCCGACGAGTGTGCCGGCTGTCCCCGGCGCCACCGGGAAATACCCCGCCCCGAACCCTGTCGCGATTAATTTTATCATCTACTTATCCGTCAAAAGATTGCGATGTTTGGAGAGGTAGGAAATGCCGGAATACAGCGTTAGAAGAGTTGTGATAAACATAAGAATAAATGGCAGTTTCGTAAGTGCCCAGCCCAGGATGTAGGACGGCACAGTAGCGTTTTGCAAAAGAAGCTGCCGGCCGGTAGTCCCCTTGTAGCGCCAGAGCGCGGAATCGGCGATGAGTATAAGCAGTATGGTTATG
>MGVF01000085.1 GCA_001800355.1 Elusimicrobia bacterium RIFOXYA2_FULL_50_26 | reverse complement strand
CACAAATAAAGTAATAAAAAAAGATTTACGACGTTGTATTATGACACCAGCATATCAAATATTAGAAAATTTGTCAAATAAAATTTTTATTCCAAGCCGCGGGATTTTTTTACTTTGCGGATTATCCACGGGATTATCTCGTAGACGTCGCCTTCCAGGGCGAAGGTGGCGGCTTTCATCATGGGGGCGTTGGGGTCTTTGTTTATTGCGACGATAATCTCGGAAGATCCCATTCCAACCATGTGCTGGATCTGCCCTGAAATTCCGCAGGCAAAATATACGCGCGGCGCCACGGTGCGGCCGGTTTGGCCAACCTGGTGCGAATATGCTATCCATCCCGCGTCAACCGCTGCGCGCGATGAACCTACCGCTCCGCCCATGCATTCCGCAAGCTCTTCTATCAGCTTGAATCCTTCCGGTTTACCGAGCCCGCGGCCGCCGGAGCAGATGATGTCGGCGTCGGAAAGGTTTACTTTCGCCGACGTGTCTTTTACAAATTCCAAAAATTTCGTGCGGTTTATTATTTTTGAGACGTCAGCGGTTTTCTTTATAATTTCCCCTTTGCGGTTGGGGTCGCGTTTCGCCTGTTTAAAAACCTTGTGACGGACAGTGGCCATTTGCGGGCGGTGGCGCGGGGTTAGAATCGTCGCCATTATGTTTCCGCCGAACGCGGGGCGCGTCTGCATAAGGTTCCTGTTTGAAAGGTCAACCTCAAGCGCGGTGCAATCGGCGGTAAGGCCGGTGCGGATCTTTGCGGCAACGCGCGAGGCAAACGAGCGGCCGATGTTAGTGGCGCCCATAAGGATGATTTCCGGTTTTTCCTTTTCGATGAGGTGCGAAAGTATGTCGCTGTATGAATCATCCTGGAATTCCACAAAAACGGGATCGTCGTAAACGTATACCTTGTCCGCGCCGCGTTGTATAAGGTCATGGGCTTTTGATTCGATTTGGCTGCCTATCAGCACCGCGCAGAGCGGCGTTTGCAGCTTGTCGGCCAGGCGGCGGCCTTCATTTAGCAGCTCGTATACCACCGGTGAAATTTCGCCGTGGCGTTGCTCGGCATAGACCCACAGTCCGCGGTAATGCGACGGGTCAATGTCGAGCTTTATCGGCTCTTCCTTAACCATGGAGATGGCGCCGAACTTTGAGCAGGCCTCAACGCAGGCGCCGCAGAATGTGCATTTATGAAGGTCTATGACGGCAAGTTTAAGTTTTTTGGGATGATCCGGCCTCTCGGCAAGCGTAATAGCGCCGAACGGACACTGCTTTACGCATAGAGCGCAGCCGATACACTTCTCCGAAAGTACGTTTATCTGGTTTGACATTGTAGTGATTCTCCCGGTGAGTTAAATTATCTGTGCCTGGCGCAGCTTCTCTACCAGGGTTTCGGCCATTTCTTCCTGCGAGCCGGCAAGCGTTTGCCCGCCGGGGCGCGGCGGCGGAGAAAATATTTTCATTACCTGCGTGGGCGAGCCGGTAAGCCCGATATTATTCTTTTCAGCGTTTATTGTCTGTGCGGTCCAGTGCGGTATCTGGGCTTTCTTTGAAGCCATCATGCCGCGCAAGGAAGGAAGCCTCGGCGTGTTTATTTCTTTGACTACTGTCATAAGCCCGGGTAACGGCATCTCGATAAGATCGTAGCCGTCTTCCATCATTCGTTCCACCCGCGCGCTCTTATCGTTTATATCTTCGATTTTTTTAACATAAGCGACGTGCGGAATATCGAGCATCTCTGCTATGCCGGGGCCAACCTGGGCGGTATCGCCGTCGGTGGCCTGTTTGCCGCATAGTATAAGGTCGTAGGAGCCGATGGCTTTTATTGCGTTGGCCAGCGTGTATGACGTCGCCCATGTATCGGCGCCGGCAAAGGCGCGGTCGGTAACAAGGATGGCGTTATCAATGCCGCGGGCGATGGCCTCGCGAAGCGCAGTTTCGGCCTGCGGCGGCCCCATTGTTATCACGGTAGCCTTGCCGCCGGTGCGCTCTTTTAAGCGCACCGCTTCCTCGATGGCGTATTCATCGAACGGATTTATTATGGATTCCACGCCTTCACGTTTCAACGTGCCCGTCGAGGAATCTATCTGTACGTTCGTGGTGTTCGGAACCTGTTTTATGCAAACTATGAAATGCATGTTAACCTCTATTTTTTAGCCGCGTTTTCCTTGATAAGATTCAGCGCTATTTCATTGCGCTGAATCTGGCTGGTGCCTTCGTATATCTGGGTGATCTTGGCGTCGCGCATCATTTTTTCAACCGGGTATTCACGGATGTAGCCGTAGCCGCCGAAGATCTGCACTGCGTTCGTAGTAACGCGCATGGCCACTTCCGAGGCGTAGAGTTTTGACATTGCGGATTCCTTGGTAGTGCGTTTGCCGGGATTGGCATCCATCATGCGCGCAGTCTGGTACAGCAGGCAGCGGGCTGCTTCCACTTCCGTTGCCATGTCGGCGAGCATGTGCTGTATGGCCTGGAACGATGAAATGGGCTGGCCGAACTGGACGCGCGTGCGCGCGTAACTTATGGCTTCCTCAAGCGCGCCCGCCGCTATACCGAGAGCCTGGGCTGCGACGCCGGGGCGCGAGGTATCCAGCGTTCCCTGGGCTATCAAAAGGCCGTGGCCCTCTTTGCCGATTAGATTTTCCCTGGGAACCATGCAGTTATTAAATATGAGTTCGCGCGTTGAAGAAGCGCGTATGCCCATTTTCTTTTCTTTCTTGCCGAACTCAAAACCCTTCATGCCTTTTTCGAGGATGAAGCAGGAGATGCCGCGGGGGCCGCGGCCGGGGTTGGTTTTTGCAAAAACGGTGTAGGTTTCCGCGTCGCCGGCGTTGGTTATAAAACACTTTGTGCCGTTTAATACGTAGTAGTCGCCTTCCTTTTTTGCGGTAGTGCGCATGGATGTGGCATCGGAGCCGGCTTCCGGTTCGGTTAGTCCGAAGGCCGCAAGCTTTTTGCCGGATGCAATATCAGGAAGGTATTTTTTCTTCTGTTCCTCGTTGCCGCCCAGAAGGATAGGGAACGTGCCCAGCGCGGTCGCGGCAAGAGCAAGGGATATGCCGCCGTCCACTTTGCACAACTCTTCGACAACCAGCACAAGGTTCATGACGCCGCCGCCGAAACCGCCGTATTCCTGCGGTATGTAAACGCCGCAAAGGTCGGCCTTTGCAAGTTCTTCAACTATTGGCCATGGAAATTCTTCGGTTTCGTCATAGTGTTCGCGTACGGGTTTAATTTTTTCCTGCGCAATCTTGCGGGCGAGATCAACGATCATTTGTTGTTCTTCAGTAAGAAAATATTCCATGTTAAACGGCCTCCGTTACAATTATTTTAATGATTTAAGGGCGTTTTTGGCGGCGGCTTGTTCCGCTTCTTTCTTGGAATGGCCCTTGCCTTTGCCCAGGGGTTCTTTCTTTACAAAAACTCCGACTTCAAAAATCTTTTCATGATCGGGGCCGGATTCGGACAGCACCTTGTATTCCGGAAGTGTACGGTGAACGGATTGTATACGTTCCTGCAGCTTGCTCTTGGCATCCGTTACAACCATGCGGCGTTGAAGTATAAGGTAGTTGAATATGAATTTTTTGGCTGCAAAGAAACCGGCGTCCAGGTACACCGCCGCTACTACCGCCTCAAAAGCGTTGGACAGCAGGCTGTCGCGTTTACGGCCGCCGTTTGTTTCTTCCCCCTTGCTTATGTACATGTAGTTGCCGAGTTTTAACTTTTTTGCCCAGATACTCAGGCCGTGCCGCGATACTATCTGGGATTTAAGCTGCGAAAGCCTGCCTTCATCTTCATCCGGGTATTTCTGGAAAAGAAAATCCGCCACGATGACGGACAATATGCTGTCGCCCAGAAACTCCATGCGCTCGTTATTCTCGTTCGTGCCGGCTTCCGCTGCGTACGATTTGTGTGTCATGGCCTGCTTGAGCAGGTTTATATTTTCGAATTTTATATCTAGGGTTTTCTCAAGTTTTTCGATATCATTTTTCATAGCGCTTTACGATTAAAACGGAGTTATGTCCGCCAAAGCCCAGCGAGTTGGAAAGCGCGCACGTTATCTGCTGGCGGCGCGCGGTGTTAGGCACATAATCAAGGTCGCATTCGGGATCCGGGGTTTCGTAATTTATGGTAGGATGTATGAACCCTTTTTCCATGCACAGGACAGTTGCTATCAATTCGGCGGCGCCGGCCGCTCCAAGCAGGTGGCCTGTCATGGACTTTGTGGAGGATACGGGAATCTTGTATGCTCTTTCGCCAAAAACTTTCTTTATGGCATGCGTTTCAATCTTGTCGTTGTATTCGGTGGAAGTGCCGTGCGCATTGACGTAATCAATCTCGTCGGGCGATATCTTTGCGTCGGCAAGCGCTACTTTCATGGCCTGGATCGCGGCAAGCGCTTCCGGCTGGGGGGCCGTAATATGGTAGGCATCGTCTGATGCGCCATAGCCCAGCAGTTCTCCGTATATCTTCGCGCCTCGCGCCACGGCATGTTCCAGCGTTTCAAGAACGATAATGCCGGCGCCCTCGCCCATCAGGAAGCCGTCGCGGTTCTTGTCAAACGGGCGCGAGGCCTTTTCAGGAGCGTCGTTCCGGGCTGAAAGCGCTTTTATGCTGCAAAAGCCGGCGAGCCCCAGCGGGGTTATGGCCGCCTCGGCGCCGCCTGTAACCATTACATCGGCATCACCGTAACGCATTAACCTTAACGCATCGCCTATGGCGTGATTGGATGAGGCGCATGCGCTTGAAACCGCATAGTTCGGGCCTGTTAAGCCGTATTCTATCGCGATTTCGCCGGGGAGCATATTTGTAATTATCATAGGTATAAGGAAAGGGCTTACACGGCGCTGTCCTTTGGCAAGGAGGTTGTTATGCTCTTCTTCGATAACGTCCAGGCCGCCTATGCCAGTGCCTGTAATTGCGCCGATTCGCGCGCGATTCTCGACGGCAAGGTCAAGGCCTGAGTCTTTGATAGCCATGTGCGCGGCCGCCATGCCTACCTGGCAAAAACGCGCCATTCTCCTGGCCTTTTTCTTGTCAATGAAACTCTCAGGCGAGAAGTCCTTGACGTGCGCGGCTATCTGCGTTGTATAACCGCTGACATCGAAGGTGGTTACGCGGTTGGCGCCGCTCTTGCCCTGCTCAAGGGCGCTGCAATATACATCTTTTCCTATGCCTATGGGCGAAACTATGCCTACACCGGTAATTACAATGCGCTTATTCATGTGTTTTCATTCCGCTAAAAAAGACCTGCCGCAAAACCGGCAGAACAGCTTTATTTTCTGCCGTTGTTCAACAGGCCTTTTGGGTGATAGTGTATTTTTATTACTTTCCCTGCTGGTGATTTTTAATGTAATCTATGGCCTGGCCGACCGTCTGGATCTTTTCGGCTTCTTCGTCCGGAATTTCAATGCCGAATTCTTCTTCCAGCGCCATGACGAGTTCAACGGTATCCAGCGAGTCCGCGCCAAGGTCATTGACGAACGATGCAGGCGGCAACACTTCGCCCGGGTCAACTCCAAGTTGTTCTACGATAATCTCTTTAACTCTTGTTTCCACATCTGCCATTGTAGCCTCCTTTAAGGCAACTCGAGTACTTGTACTCGTTACGTTTATATTTCTACAAATACATTCCGCCGTTTACCGATAACACATGCCCGGTGATATAAGACGAAGCGTCGCTGCAAAGAAACACCACCGCATTTGCAACGTCCTCGGCTTCGCCCAGCCTTGCAAGGGGTATCTGCTCGGACAGCTTTTTCTTCACGTCTTCAGTTAACGCATCCGTCATCGCTGTGCGTATAAACCCGGGCGCTACGGCATTTACCAGTATCCCGCGCGAGGCAAATTCACGCGCGCAGGTTTTGGTCAATGCTATTACGCCGCCCTTTGATGCGGAGTAATTGGCCTGTCCCGCATTTCCCATAAGGCCTACCACGGAAGCGATATTCACTATGCGGCCCGAACGCGCTTTCAACATGCTGCGGGAAACAGCCTTTGTGCAGTTGAACACGCCTTTAAGGTTTACTCCAAGCACCGCGTCCCATTCGGCATCCGACATGCGCATGATAAGATTATCGCGTGTTATGCCGGCATTGTTAATTAGTATATTTATTTTGGAAAATTTGTCAAGTGCCTGACGGATAATTTTCTCACAATCTTCTCCGTTTGCCACATTTCCGACGAC
>MGVF01000084.1 GCA_001800355.1 Elusimicrobia bacterium RIFOXYA2_FULL_50_26 | reverse complement strand
TTCAACCGCAATCACCGACCAGGAAACTTTTCGTGAATTCCGCCATCGCCTGCCGGAACGCGTTAACGAAGTTATCCGTAAAAACCGTTTTCCAAAGGTAGGAACGGATATAGCCGTACCGCCGCAGCACTCCCGCGCAATGATGGAATTCTATCGCCGCACACTGGAACAGCTTGCAATCCCTCACCTTATATTCGGCCACATAGGCGAAAGCCACATGCACGCAAACATCCTTCCCGCCACGGAAGAAGAATTCAAACGCGGAAAAGAGGCATACCTTACGCTTATCGGACAGGCCATCCGTTTCGGAGGCACCGTTTCCGCTGAACACGGCATAGGCAAGATAAAGCATTCTTTTATTGAAAAAATGCTGGGTGAAAACGGCATGAAAGAAATGGCACGCATAAAACGCGCCCTGGACCCCGCCTGCATACTAAACCGCGGCAATATCTTCCCCGAACGCCTGTTAAATGTGTTTGAAAAATAGATTGGAATCCTGATTTTTCAGAATTTTTTATACTTGACATTACCGTAATATTTATTATAATATACGAGATGAATCGCATTGAAATTCTGGAAAAAAAAATTAGGCAGGCGGCCGGTGAACTTACTGCCATAAAAGGAGAGCGGCGCCAGTTGAAAGCGGAGCTTGAATTTCTTGAAAAGGAGAACATCCGCATTAAGGATATTCTTAAGGAAAACAACGCATTAAAAGACGAGAAGCGAACAATCGCGCATCGTATTGAAAAGATAGTAAAAAAAATCAACGTCGCAATGCAGTAAACCTCGCGGGACGGCCTTTTAAAAAAATGAGCAAAATTTCCGTAAACATTCTTGGACGCACTTATGATGTCGAGGCCGCCGCGGGTGACGAACTTCTTGTATATTCTCTGGCTGAATACCTGGAACAGAAACTCGTTGAAGCCCAAAGGGACACCGGTATCGTGGACACGCAGAAATTAGCGGTTCTTACGGCGTTAAACATAGCTGATGAACTTTTTCGTTTAAAGAACTCGCGCGAAAATATTTCAGGCAGTTTCGATAAAAAGGCGGACGAACTTACCAAAGTGCTGGATGATGCGCTGTCCGCCTGAAACCCTGTTTTAGTCCCTGCGATGTTGGTGTAACTTTTACTGACTTGATCCTACAAGTTCCTTTCAGGGAGTCCTTAAGGGTGAACTGTACGCCTTGGCGTACGGACCCGGACACCCACTAATGATTTGGGACTCAAGGCAGTTTAAGTTCACGGCGCCCGCGGGGACTTTTATTTTGGACAGGCATCAATAATGGAACAACCTGATCTTTTATCCGCAAATAACAACCAACCTAAAAAAGCCGTAATGCCGCTTGCCTTGCGCATGACTCCGCACGCGCTCGACGATTTTATGGGTCAGGAAGAGATACTGGGACCCGGCAAGTTGTTGCGGCGCGCCATAGAATCCGACAGGCTTGGCTCCGCGATTTTCTTCGGCCCCCCCGGCACCGGCAAAAGCGCGCTTGCGCGAATAATTGCGCAGCGCACCAATGCGCACTTCGAAGAAACCAACGCCGTTACCACCGGAGTGGCCGAGATACGGAAACTCCTGGAACATGCGAAACAACGCCTGCGTATATCCAGCCGGAAAACAATCCTTCTCCTTGACGAGATCCATCACTTTAACCGCACTCAGCAGGATGCCCTGCTGCCGGACGTTGAAAAAGGCGTAATCACGCTTATAGGAATCACTACCGAAAACCCGTCTTTTTATATAAATGCGGCCTTGCTTTCCCGTTCGCTTTTATTTGAATTCAAAGCACTGCCGGACAGCGGCCTGGCAACTATAGCCAAAAACGCGCTTAAGGACAAGGAAAGCGGGCTTGGCAACTATCAAATCAGGCTACAGGACGATGCGCTGGATCACCTTGTAAAAGAAGCTAACGGCGATGCCAGGCGCCTGCTCAACGCGCTTGAAATAGGCGCCCTGTCCACGGCTCCGGGCAAGGACGGCACAATTTTTTTCGATAAAACCGTGGCCGCGGAGTCCATGCAGAAAAAGCTTCTTTTATACGATAAATCCGGCGATGAACATTACGATCACGTGTCCGCATTCATAAAATCCATGCGAGGCTCCGACCCCGATGCCGCCCTTTACTGGATGGCAAAGATGCTGGCCGCGGGCGAGGACCCGCGCTTTTTAGCCAGACGCATAATCATCTGCGCCGCCGAGGACGTCGGAAATGCGGACCCGCAGGCGCTTATTTTAGCTTCGTCGGCGCTTGCCGCGATAGAATTTATCGGAATGCCGGAAGCGCGTATACCGCTTGCGCAGGCCGTCACATATATAGCGACAGCCCCAAAATCGAACGCCGCCTATCTCGCCGTCAGCCGCGCCCAGGAAGAAGCGCGCACAAAAAAACCGCGTCCAGTGCCGCTGCACCTTAAAGATGCCAACCTCGACGCAAGTTCGCGCGGACACGGGAAAGGATACCTTTACCCGCACGATTTCCCGGGACATTTCGTAGCACAGGAATATTTTCCCGAAGCGGTAGTATTTTATGAGCCAACCAGCGAAGGTTACGAAGCACGAATCAAAGAACGCCTCGAAAACTGGCGAAAGCAAAGAAAGCATTCGCCGGCTGATGAGGCGGTTAAGAAATAATGTTGAACCACGCATGCGCCGCATGAAAAGCCTGCGCATCGCAAGGCTTGTGCAGGGTTTGCCGGTTTACCTTAATGCAAAAACCGTAATGTTTTACGTTACACACGATGCGGAAGTTGAAACCGGACAACTGATGAAACATGCCATGCTTGACGGTAAAAACGTAGCCCTTCCCGTAACGGATAAAGATTCGTGTTCTTTGTCCGCGGCGCGAATTCGCTCGCTTACCGGCAGCCTGGCTAAAGGAGCCTACGGCATACTTGAACCGCGAAAGGAATGCAGCATCCCGGTGCGCGCTTCGGAAATTGATTTAGTGATTGTGCCGGGTATAGCTTTTGACGGGCGCGGGGTCCGGCTTGGATTCGGCAAAGGATATTACGACCGCTGGCTTTCCCGCATACCTTTGCGTAAACGCGTCGCGCTTGCCTACAGCTTCCAGGTAGTGCCGCGGCTGCCGAAATCCGCCCATGACGTGCCTGTTGGAACAATCGTTACCGAAAGTGAAATCATTCGCGCAACTCCAATAAGAAAGGAGCAGTAGATGGATAATTATATGTTAATAGCACTCGCCTCCGTGATAGGCGTTGTCGCAGGATACCTGGTCAGGCTGTTTTATGCTAAAGCCCAGATGAAATCGGCCGAACAGATCGCAAAGCACATGATAAGCGAAGCCCAGATGCTGGCCGAAACAAAAAAGAAAGAAGGGCTTCTTGAAGTTAAAGAAACCATGGAACGCGAACGCCGCGAGTTCGACCGCGAAACCCGCGAGAGGCGCCAGGAGCTTATAAATCTGGAGCGCCGCATAAACCAGAGAGAGGAAGCTCTGGAACGCAAGCATGAGCTTATGGACCGCAAGGACAAGGATCTTTTCGGCCGCGAACGAAACCTTATGACGAGGGAAAAAACGCTGGACGACGAAGCCCAGGCGCTGGCCAGGGGGCGAGAGGAACAAAAAAGAATACTCGAGCGGCTTTCCGGCATTTCAAGCGAGGAAGCAAAAAAGCTTCTTATGCAATCGCTTGAAGAAGAAGCGCGCAAGGAAGCGGCGCTGCTTGCAAAGCGTATCGAGCAGGAAACGCGCGAACAGGCGGAGAAGAAATCCAAAGAGATACTTTCCATCGCCATACAGCGCGTCGCTGCCGAACATACGGCAGACATTACAACCACAACCGTGCCCATAGCCAACGATGAAATGAAGGGGCGCGTCATCGGCCGTGAAGGAAGAAACATACGCGCCTTTGAACAGGCCACGGGAGTTGACTTAATCATTGACGATACGCCCGAAGCCATAACCATCTCGGCATTCGACGGCGTGCGCCGTGAAATAGCGCGCATATCGCTTGAAAAGCTTATAGCCGACGGGCGCATTCATCCCGCGCGCATAGAAGAAGTCGTAGAAAAAGTCAGGAAGGAAATGGATACAAATCTAAAGGAAATCGGCGAACAGGCCGCGCTGGAGGCGGGTGTTCCCGGTTTGCAACCCGAGATTCTCAGGCTGTTGGGCAAATTGAAGTATCGCACCTCATACGGCCAGAATCAGTTGCAGCATACGCTTGAAGTAACCTGGCTGTCGGGCGCCATTGCCGGAGAACTCGGCGTTGACATAGCATTCTGCAAGCGCGCAGGCCTGCTTCACGACCTGGGCAAGGCGGTTGACCACGAAGTTGAAGGAACGCATCATCAGATCTCGGCCGACGTCGCCAAAAAGTACGGCGAATCGCCGAAGATGATTAATGCCATTTTGTCGCACCATGAAGGTATTGCAGAACCCCAAAGCCCGGAGGCGTTTATCGTTGCCGCCGCCGACGCGGTCTCGGCCGCGCGCCCCGGCGCCAGGCGCGAGTCAATAGAGCATTATCTAAAGCGCCTTGAAAAACTTGAGAAACTGGCAACTTCGTTCCGCGGCGTTTCCTCGGCTTATGCAATACAGGCCGGCAGGGAAGTGCGTATCATGGTGGAACCTGAGGACGTAAACGACCAGGGCGCGCAGATACTTGCCCACGACATTGCAAAAAAAGTGGAGCAGGAACTGGAATACCCGGGACATATAAAAATAACCGTAATACGCGAGGTCCGCGCCCAGGAAGTTGCGAAGTAGGCCATGATAATTTTATTTATTGCCGATATAGTTGGACAGCCGGGACGCGATTGCGTCCGCAAGCTGCTCCCTGAACTTGCCGGCGAAAAGAAACCTGATATTATCATTGCCAATGCCGAGAACGTCGCGGGCGGAAAAGGGCTGACGGGGCCGCTTGCTCTTGAGTTGTTCGACTCCGGCGCGCAGGTGTTGACTCTCGGCAATCATGCCTTCGACCGCAAAGAGGTTGACAGTATTATCGGGGATCCACGAATTGTCCGGCCCGCCAATTATCCTCCCATGGTGGCGGGACGCGGCTGTACAGTTATCACAACTACGACGGGTAAAAAGCTGGCTGTCATCAGCCTTATGGGACGGGTTTACATGCCGCATACGGATTGCCCGTTCCGGAAAGCGAGCGAAGTGCTTGAAACCATGGCAAAGGAAAACCCTGATATAAACATTGTTTTCGTGGATTTCCACGCGGAGATAACATCTGAAAAACAGGCCATGGGATGGTACCTTGACGGCCGCGTTTCGGCGGTAATCGGCACACACACGCATATCCCTACCGCCGACGAACGCATCCTGCCGGGCGGCACGGCCTACCTTACCGACGCCGGCATGACGGGGCCGCGGGACGGTGTTATCGGCATGGACAAGGATATAATCATAAAAAAATACATCACCGGCGTGCGGCAGCATTATTCGATGGCAAAAGGGACGGCGGTTATGCAGGGATGCGTAATTACGGTTGACGAAACGACCGGCAAGGCGACGAATATAGAAAGGTTCTCCCTGGTTGAACAATGAATACGGAAGGGCGCAAAATATACACGGTAAGCGAGCTTAACCGTGAAATAAAAGTAATACTTGAAGATGCCTACCCGGCCATCTGGCTTGAGGGGGAAATCTCAAATTTCAGGGTTTACTCCTCGGGACATATGTATTTCTCGTTAAAGGACGCGGAAGCCCAGGTAAGCGCCGTCATGTTCCAGGGGATGAACAGGTTTTTAAAATTCACTCCTGAGGACGGGCTTAAAGTCATCGCCCGCGGGCGTGTGTCAACCTACCCCAAACGCGGCGAATACCAGCTTATCGTTACAAGCATAGAACCGGCGGGCAAGGGCGCGCTTCAACTGGCTTTCGAACAGCTTAAAGCAAAACTTGAAAAAGAAGGGCTGTTCGACCCTCGCCATAAAAAACCAATCCCGGCTTTGCCCCAGAAGATAGGCATAGTAACATCGCCTACGGGAGCGGCAATCCGCGACATACTTACAATAATAGAACGCCGTTTTGCAAACGTGGGGATATTGATTTACCCGGCGCGTGTCCAGGGCGACGAGGCAAAGGCCGAGATAGCTTCGGGCATAAAATATCTAAATGCGCACCATCCGGATATTGACGTGCTGCTGGTGGGGCGGGGCGGAGGGTCATACGAAGACCTTTGGGCGTTCAATGAAGAGATAGTGGCGCGCGCTATTTTTGAATCCGCAATACCGGTTATCTCGTGCGTAGGCCACGAAATAGACTACACCATAGCGGATTTCGTGGCAGACCTGCGCGCGCCTACGCCGTCGGCCGCGGCGGAACTTGTGGTCAAAAATAAATTTGAGCTGGTCGAAAAACTGACAAACCTGCGCCAGCGCCTGTCGCAACAGATGCAGTTTTTAATAACGCATTACCAGCAACGCATCACCCACGCGGCAACATCCCGCGCGCTTACGAGGCCGCAGGATATTTTTGCCGAGCGTATGCAGGAAATAGACGAACTCCTTGCGCGGCTTGCCCGCGCCGCCGCCGCGCGGATGGATTCGCTTGAAAAAGACGCGCGCCGGCTTGCCGAAAAACTGCACCTGCTTTCGCCGCTTAGCGTTCTCTCGCGCGGCTATGCCATCTGTTTCGACGCCGTGGATAATACCGTAATAAAGGGCATCGCGGACGTCTCTGCCGGCGCAGGCGTAAAAGTTAAATTACACGACGGTGAATTTGTTAGCGACGTAAAAACGGTAACGCGGAGAAATGTATGACAAAAACACAAAAATTCGAAGATGCGATGAAACGGCTTGAGGATATAGTGAGCCGCATGGAAAGCGGGCAGGGCGACCTTGATTCGTCGCTTGAGCTATTCGAAGAAGGCGTTAAACTGGTGCGTTTTTGCTCCTCGAAACTCGATGAAGCAAAAAAGAAAATAGAGATACTGGTAAAAAAAGGCGACAAAATGGAAGCCGAACCCTTTGCGCTGGCGCAGGAACAGGCGCCCGCAAAAGAAGAGGACCTTTTTAAATGAACTTAAAGGCCTGGTTGGCCGGCCGGCGCGTTATGGTTGAAAAGGCGTTGCGCCGCTTTCTGCCGACAGATTCTTCGCTCCTTTCGCGCGCCATGCGTTATTCGGTTATGGCGGGAGGCAAACGGCTTCGCCCTGTTCTTGTTATCGAGGCTTCAACGCTTTGCGGCGGAAACGCGCAAGCGGTTATGCCAGCCGCGTGCGCGCTTGAGTTTATTCATACATATTCGCTTATTCATGACGATCTGCCGGCCATGGACAACGACGACCTGCGCCGCGGAATGCCAACAAGTCATAAAAAATTCGGAGAGGCCACCGCGATA
>MGVF01000083.1 GCA_001800355.1 Elusimicrobia bacterium RIFOXYA2_FULL_50_26 | reverse complement strand
AAATTTGAGTGCGAGTTATAACAGGTTGGCGTATATTTCACAGATGAAGCAGCGTTTCATCGGAAACTCTCTCGATGACTATCAGGCAAGGCTCTGGCTGAAACAGCCCCTTTACACGGGTGGCAGAACTGATGCTGTCCGCAAGGAATCGTTCTATTCGCTGAACTCGGCAAAGAAGACTTATGAGCAGGCGCGGAATGAAGTTGTGTATGGAGTAAAAACAGCGTATTACCGTTTGCTGTTTGCCGGGGAAGCGGTGGATGTCAAGAAAGACTTGCTTGGCCGTTTACAATCATATTTATCCGTGGCCCGGGAACTCAACCGGAGAACTAAGCTGCCCCGGGAAGAAACGTTGTTGCGTATCAAGGCACAGGTAAGTAATGCGCAGCAGGAGTACGTTTCCGCCCGAAAGAACAAGGCCATAGCCGGGAATATGCTGATGAATGCCATGGGTGTCAGCGGCAACGCGGAGATTGAAATCGCCGATATTGAAATAACCGAAGAGGATAATTCATACAGAACGCGCGATTTTGATCTGGCATCCAATCCCGAACTGATGAGGCTTGATGAAGAAATAAAGAGAGCCGAATCGCTGGTTAGTGTTGCTGGAAGCGCCCGCTACCCGCAGGTGTCTCTACAGTTATCGTATGGTTACGAGTGGGCGAAACTTCTTCCGGAGCAGGACGATTGGGCTGCCGGAGTTACGCTCGATATGCCGTTGTGGGACTGGAACAGGACAAAGGCAAGAATAAACCAGGCCAAGGCGTACGCAGGGGAGGCCGGGGATTCCAGGGCGCTCATGGAAAAACAGCTTTCTTACGAAGTCGAATCGGCATATCTGAATTACCGGTCGAATATGGAAAGAATTATTATGGCACGGGAAGGGTTGCAGGCTGCTCAGAAGAGCTTGTCCCTGTTTGAAAAAAGGTATGCGGATGCGACGGCGACAAGCTTTGAACTGCTGGATGCCGAGCAGTCTTATCTCCAGGCACGGCTAAACTACATTCAGGCAGTGCTGGATATGCGTCTGGCAGGAGCGGAAATGGAAAAGATAACGGGGAAACCATATGAATATAAGTAGCCTGGCCATTAAAAGGCCTGTAGGCGTGTTCACGGTAGCCATCGCGGTTGTCGTGCTTGGGCTGTTCTTTCTCAAGTCCCTGTCAGTTGATCTGTTGCCTAAGATCACGTATCCCATGATTCGAATAGCGATTGATTGGAAGGGGGCAAGCCCGTATGAAATCGAAGAAAACATCGCCAGGAAAGTCGAGGCTAGCGTGGCAACCGCCGAAGATGCCGTGAAGGTTGTATCGAACTCGATCAATGGCAATGTTTCCCTGGATGTCTATTTCGATTTCGGCAAAGACATGGACATCGCCCTCCAGGATACACGGGCAAAGCTTGACCAGGTCAGGAATCTCCTGCCTGACGATGCCGATGAGCCAAAGATATTCAAGGCAGACCCCTCCCAGCTTCCCATTACTGAAATTGCCGTGTTCTCGAAGGCCAGAGACGAACGGGAGTTGAGGCAGTGGGTGGAAAACGACATAAGCAATTATTTTCTCGGTATCCCCGGCCTTGGATCGGTCGTAACAAGCGGCGGAAGGATACGGGAAATACAGGTTCTCTTTGACCAGGCGAAACTGCAGAACTTCGAGTTGTCCGCCGAGCAGGTGCTTAATTCCTTGAAGGCGGAAAATATAGAAGCTCCCGCAGGCAGGGCAACATTCTCAAAAAGGGAATACAACATACGGCTCCTGGCGAAGTACGAAGATGTGGACGATATAAGCAGCATAATCGTGGCAAACCGCGAAGGGAGATACATCCGCCTTGCGGATATAGCCACGGTAAGCGATTCCTACGCGGAGCAGAGAGTGCTGACAAGGTTGAATGGCCAACCCTGCGTTATGATGAGTTTTTTCAAGCAACCGAATGCGAATACGGTAAGCGTCGCATCAAAAATAGAAAAAAGAGCCGGACAGCTTAAGAAAAAGAAGATACTGCCCGACGATGTGGGGTATGCGGTTGCTTCAAGCCAGGCGTACTACATCGTCAATTCCATAAAGAACGTGGGTTCATCCGCCGTAATTGGCGGCATACTTGCGATATTCGTGGTTGGCCTGTTCCTGCATAGCATTAAAAGAACGTTTATTATAAGCGTGGCAATACCGGTTAGCATACTTGGCACCTTCATATTGATGGGGCTATCAGGGCTTACTCTAAACCTGTTTTCTCTTGGTGGCCTCGTCCTTGCCGTGGGGATGCTTCTAGACAATTCCATAGTCATGATAGAAAATATTACGCGCCACCAGAAGGATTCGCCTGATCCGGCTGAGGCGGCGCGCATGGGAAGCGGCGAGGTAATCAAGGCGTTGACCGCCTCGACGCTGACAAATTTAGCGGCTATTGTCCCCTTCTTCTTTATCAAGGGATTGGCATCCCTTTTATTCCGGGATCTGACTATTACCGTTACGGTGGCTTTTATCGTTTCGCTGCTTGTCAGCCTGACGGTGGTTCCCTGTCTTTCAGCATATCTCATAAGAAACGATGCCGCGAAAGTTCCACCCAAAAAACATTTCATGGATGGCATAACCGCCGCTTATAAATCAATTCTGCAAACAGTCCTGGGGCATCGGGTTCTGGTGTTTGCCGGAGCTGCGGGTATTCTGCTTGTCAGTATTTTCATGTTCAAACAATTGGGGAAAGAGTTTCTGCCGGCAATAGATGACGGTAAAATAACCGTGCGGGTTAAGTTGCCGACTGGAACGGCGCTGCAGGTTGCCGACCCGCTGACAAGGAAGCTGGAAAACATCATTAAGGCTACGCCGGGGGTTAAGACTATCTATACAATGTCCGGCGGTTACTGGCTGAGAAGAAACATTTATGAGAAAGCGAACGAATCGGAAATCCAGGTACAACTGGTTGATAAGTCCGTGCGGCCGCTGCCCACCGCTCAAGCCATGAAAATATTGCAGAAAAAGATCAAGGAAGAGAACCTGCCCAGGGCAAAAGTTAAGGTCATGCGCACCCCGTTGCGCGGCATACGCACGACCTCAACTTCCGACGTGGACATAAGGGTGAAAGGATATAACCTGGACACGCTCTACGGCATTGCTACCGACATACATGGGCGGATCAAGGATGTCGCGGGTTTAAGCAACACCGACGTTTCATTGGATTTCTCGGAGCCCGAACTGCATGTCATTCTCGACAGAAAGAAGATGAACGACCTCGGCCTGAGTGCCAAATCCGTCGCGGATACATTGCGGATGGCCGTGTACGGGGCCGTAAATACGCAATTTACCGATACGGCATTGAGCGCCGATTACGACATTCGCCTGCTTGTCAACCCCGTAACGCTCAATACCAGGCAATCGGTTGAGGACATTGCGTTATATCCGCGCAGCGGGGCAAAAGTCAGATTAAAAGATGTTGCAAAAGTTAAGGTCGCCGAAGGGCCTGTGCAGATAGACAGGGAAAATCAGGTAAGGCTGATCGGTGTTACCGGCGATGCCGGCGGAAAGAACGTAGGCGTGCTGACCGGTGAGATCAAGAAAAGATTATCTTCGCTTAAGCTGCCGGAAGGGTACACGCTTGAATACGGCGGGGAAGCGGAATCAATGAGCGAATCAAACCGGCAGTTGCTGGTTGTCATTGCTCTGGCAATATTCCTGGTTTTTGCCGTGATGGCCGTCCAATTCGAATCCTTCGTTGATCCCCTGGTAATCATGGCCAGCCTTCCGCTGGCGCTCGTCGGAGCTGTCGCGCTTCTCTTTATAACCCGTACGCCCTTTGGCGCCACGGTCTTCCTGGGGTTGATTCTCCTGGTAGGCATTGTGGTAAATAACGCTATCGTGCTAATCGAATATATCCATACGCTGCGAAGAGAAAAGGGGCTAAGCGTTTACGATGCCGTCAGTGAAGCTGCGCCGGTAAGGCTGCGGCCGATCCTGATGACAAGTTTAACGACCATTGTAGGCCTTATTCCTCTTGCGCTCGGATGGGGAGAAGGCCTTGAGATGCTGCGGCCGATGGCGATAGTCATGATAGGCGGTTTGCTGTCGGCAATGTTGCTGACTTTGCTTGTCGTTCCCAGCCTGTATATAACGCTGCATCGCGGCGGCAAATATCAATAAACAAGGAGGAGTATGTATGAAGATATGTATCCCGGTGGAAACAAGTAGCGGCATGAAATCATTGGTCTACGGACACTTTGGGAGCGCCCCGTATTTTGCCATCTACGATATGGAAACAAAAGGATTAGAGATAATGAAAAACGACGATGCGCACCATTCCCATGGCATGTGCCATCCGTTAGGGTCTCTGGACGGAAAGAGTATCAATGCGGTAATTTGCGGAGGGATGGGTATGCGTGCAATCGGGAAACTCAACGAAGCAGGCATCAAGGCCTTCAGGGCATCGTCCGGAACCGTGGAAGATACCGTGCGCCAATTCTCGGAAAACAAACTGGAAGAGATCACCACGGACGGAGCCTGCGGCGCCCATGGCTGCCACTGATACCAACGCGGGTATATATATATTATTTTCAAGGATTAGCACTCCTTGAAATTGACTTATTTTAAGGAGTATGATATACTCACGGCATGAAGATACCGAGACAATACCAGGATCTGGGAAAAAAGCTTGTGCCAGGCAAAGTGCTTCTTATCTATGGGCCGAGGCAGGTTGGAAAAACCACACTGCTTAAGGATTTTCTTGCAGGTACCAGGCTAAAATATAAACTCGATTCGGGCGACAATATCAGGACGCAGCAAATTCTAGGATCGCAGGATTTCGCTATTCTTAAAGAGTACGCTGAAGGTTACGGCTTACTCGCCATTGATGAAGCCCAGAAAATAAAGGGTATAGGCCAGGGATTAAAAATTTTAGTTGACCAGGTGCCGGGCATCAGGATAATTGCTACCGGCTCGTCTTCATTCGAGCTTGCAGGCCAGGTTGGAGAACCGCTTACCGGCAGGAAGCTTACGCTCAATCTGTATCCCGTATCGCTGCTTGAATTATCCAAAATGCATACGGTTTTAGAATTAAAAGAGAAACTGCACGAATGGCTTGTGTACGGCGGATACCCTGAAGTGATGACGACAAAGAATAAACATGATAAGGCGCGGTTGCTTGAGGAAATATTCCAGTCATATTTATTAAAGGACATCCTGGAGCTTGAGAAGGTAAAAAGCTCTAAAATTCTTCTTGATATGCTGCGCCTGTTAGCCTTCCAGATCGGCAAAGAGGTTTCGCTCTCTGAAATCGCACAGCAGGTTGGTGTTGATTATAAGACAGTGGCGCGTTACCTTGATTTATTCGAGAAATCATTCGTTATTTTCAATTTGCGGGGATTTAGCAGGAACCTTCGCAAAGAAATAACAAGTAAGAGTAAATATTTCTTCTATGATAATGGTGTGCGCAATGCCATAATCTCTAACTTTAATGCGCTTGAACTGCGCAACGATGTTGGTATGTTGTGGGAGAACTTCATTTTTATGGAACGCCTCAAAAAACGTTCATACAAAAATATCTTTGCGAATTGTTACTTCTGGCGAACCTGGGACCAGAAAGAAATTGATCTTGTCGAGGAAAGGCAAGGTAAATTGTATGGTTACGAGATCAAATGGTCGCAAAGTAAATTGAAGGCGCCGCGGGAGTGGACGGATGCCTACAAGGATGCCAGGTTTGAGGTTATTACGAAAGATAATTTCCTCAGTTTTGTCGGTTGATCGCAAATCTCTGCCGTAAATGAGCGGCGTCACAACCTGCCCTTTTCATCATAAGCAACGTCGAGATTGCTTCGCTCTCGCACGCAATGACCTCAAACTGCAAAGAGGCACCGAAAAAATCTCTTGACATATATATCGTAATATTGTAATATACTAATGGATATATAAATAGGAGGGTTTATGCAGACAACCAGTATAGTGGATATTGATAAAGATGCCTGCACCGGATGCGGGGCGTGTGTTTCGATGTGTCCGAAGCAGATACTCTTTATTGACGATAAAACCGGCAAGTGCCGCGTAAGCGATGAGGCAAAATGTGATCGCTTGTCAGGCTGCGAGCGGGTATGCCCTGTAAATGCCATAAGGATAGCTTGAATTGTCCGGGGCAATTGAACCCAATTTTTGCATTAGGGTTGAACATAAAGGATAAATCCATGGCGATCAATTTTGACAGGGACAGTGAACTTTTAAAGGCATTAGGCCATCCGGTACGGCTTAAGATCGTGGCCGGGCTTCTTGAGAGCAACGGTTGTAACGTTAACAAAATGGTAGCCGAGCTGCGGATTCCGCAGTCTACCGTTTCCCAGCACCTGGCCACGCTGCGCCACGCAAAGGTTCTAATTTATCAAAAGGCAGGCACAAAGATTTGTTACCGCGTTGCGGATAAAAGGATAGCGGGACTGGTAAAAGCTCTGAGAGGCTGAATGGATATGCAAATATATGGAGGTTATATGAATGTTCACAAGTTAATGACAGTGGCGCTGGCTGTTCTGGTTTTCGCGGGTGTGGCAGCGATAGGGGCGGAAAACATGGCGCCGGATTTTTCATTGAAGGATACTACGGGTAAAACTGTAACGTTGTCGACGCTCCGTGGAAAAGTTGTTTTTGTTGATTTCTGGGCATCATGGTGCCCGCCGTGCAGAATGTCTATTCCCAAGGTAAAGCAGCTCCAGGAAAAGTTTAAAGACTCGAAAGTCGTCATTCTCGGTATAAATGTGGAAAACGATGCCGGAATCGCCGCAAACTTCGCCCGCAAGGAACGCATTAACTACGCTATCCTTACAGGCAACGAGAAAGTAGAACGTGCCTATCGCGTTTCCGGAATACCCGCCTTCCTGGTAATAGACACCGAAGGCAGGATTGTCAAGCGCTATGATGGATATTTCCCGGGAATGGAAAAAGAATGGGACAAGATTATTACCGAAGCATTGCAGGAACAAAAAAAGCCGGCAACGGCCAAACCCATAAAAACCAAATAATAAATAAATCATGGAATTTCCTGCTTGAAAAAAAAGTCGCAGGCTTGATTTTTGGCTCAGGACATAATATAATGTCTTAAATGCTATGACGAAGAACGCGATCGTATTCCTGGCGCTTCTATTTGTTGTTCCGTCTGCCTGGGCGGATGCGCGGTTTAAGGCGGGGACGCTTCCACTCGTAGACGGGGTTTATAATTCGACGCAAGCGGTAATCACGGGGCGTAACCCGGTGTTTTCGTGGGAATACGCCAGCGTCATCAGTTCATTTACCGTCATAGTAAGTTCAGATCCCATCACTTTTCAAACCTCCGGCGAGCTTTGGAATTACGCCGGCACCACAACCACCGTTAATTCAATCAATTTAATAACCCGCGTCCCATACAATACCGATGGCGCCGGCGCAACGCTTGCGCCCGGTGTCGCCTATCATTGGCAGGTTACTATCTACGACGAAGGTACAAGCGCCTCTGCGGTGGGGGAGTTTACCGCCGTTACAGCGGCCGTTACCCTGCCTGCGGAAAAGTTCGACCTTGCGGTTGACTGGAATAATCCGTTTAACCCGGCAAACGGACAGTACACAATATTCCGTTACACCGCCAAAGACCGCGACCGCAGGGTAAAGTTGCGGGTATTCACAATTTCCGGCGATCTGGTTCAGGAATGGCCGGAACTTACGGTTTTAAAAGACGCATGGTATACGCAAACCTGGGACGGTAAAAACTACCAGGGCGAGACGGTCGCCCGCGGGATGTATTTCGTAAATCTTATGGACACCGGAGATAACACGGGTGTTACCCGCAGGGTTGCCGTCGTAAAATAAACCACAATGACTATTCGTAAACTGATACCGCTATTGCTCGTTTCAACAATCCTTGTTCCTGCCCCGCGGTTGTTTGCCTCGGGCGTCAAGGCGGCTGATTTCCTTAAAATCAGCGTCGGTGCGCGTCCCGCCGGCATGGGCGAGGCGTTTGTCGCCGTGGCCGATGAAACGAGCGGAATATTTTATAATCCCGCCGGCGCGGCTTTTTTTATGTCCCCGGAATTACAGGCCATGCACTCTTTGTGGCTGGGGGATATGTACTACAGTTTCCTCGGATTTTCATACCCGACCATGGCCGGCACCATGGGTGTTTCCATTCAGTATTTATCCGGCCCATCCACCACAAAACTTGTTGACGGGGTCAGCAGCGGGGATTTCAGCTACTATGACGCCGCGGCAAATGCCACGTATGCGACCCGCATAGGCAAGAGATCGTCCATGGGCGTAACCCTTCGCAGCATATCCAGCAAGCTGGATACAAACACGGCCTCGGCTTTTACCGGAGATGCCGGGCTTATGTTCCGCACGCCGGAAGAGGGATTCAGCTTCGGAATTTCCGGGCAAAACCTGTTCGGCCAGATCGGGGAAGAAAAGCTGCCCATGTCTGCGCGCCTGGGCATGGCATTGAAGGCAAGTTTACCGGAGCATTACTCGGATGTCCTGTTCTCGGTTGAAGCAGGCCAGGCTGAATACGGCCCCTTGTATTACGCTGCCGGCATAGAACACTGGGGCGCAAGAACGCTTGGGCTTCGCACAGGCTACAAATACATAGCCGACGAAAAGCTGCAAAAGAATATGGATGCTCTTTCCGGCTGGCGCGCGGGCATGAGCCTGCGCCTGCAGGATTTTGCCGTTGATTACGCGTACCAGCCGTTTGCCGCGCTGGGCGCCGCTCATAGAATATCGTTTACGTGGCGCATGTTCGGCTGGCAGGCAAAATATCGCATTGTCAGCGCGCAGGTAAAAGCCGATCCGGCGATATTTTCGCCCGATAACAACGGCGCCAAGGACAGCACTTTCTTCGTGCCGCAGGCGCCCGAGATAAAGGACGTAAAATCATGGGAACTTGTTATTTCAGACGAAAAAAACAAGCCAGTTAAGAAATTTTCAGGCAAGGACATAATGCCTAAAATACTTTCATGGGAAGGCCAGCGCGACGGCGGCGCCATGATCGG
>MGVF01000082.1 GCA_001800355.1 Elusimicrobia bacterium RIFOXYA2_FULL_50_26 | reverse complement strand
TCCGTTGACAGCGACGGTTTTTCTTTGGAAAAAACGCCATTTGCAACCGAACGCGGCACGGTAGCACAACCGGAAAATGCAAGTTCAATTGCCAAAAGTATACGGATAATCTTTTTCATTATTTAGTTGTTTTTTATGGATATTTTCAGATTTAGGGGACGGTCTTAACTAAAAGCCTGTTGCCGAAGTTCGTTTTCACCCTTTTTCGTCATTGCCCGACTCGGAGACTGTGTCGTAATTGTCTTTTGCTCCGTCCGTCATACCGGAATGCCTTAATTCGGTATCCAGTCTCGACGGAAGATCTGGACTCCGGCTTTCGCCGGAGTGACGAAAACAGGGGCTTTTGACTATAAAACGTAATTATGACACAGCCTGCAAGCCGGAGTATCCGGGAAATTTTACCGACGACACTGGATTGCCCGATCAAGTCGGGCAATGACGAAAAAGGGCGAAAACAGACTTCGGCAACAGACTCCAAATTGACTCCGTCCCCCAAATCCTTACTTCAGGTCGGATATGTCATTTACTTCTACGTATTTGCCGTTTTTAATTCTTGTGATGTACACTTTTTTTAGCCCGGCATGATTGGATGAATCGTAACTGACTGTAAGCCCGCCGAGGTCAACGTTTTTCATGGATTCGATGGCCTTGATAAATCCTTCCCGCGTCAGGTCCCGCCCTGCGCGTTTAAGGCCTTCTACAAGTACTTTGGCGTTAACAAATCCTTCCATGCTGACAAAATTAGGTGAATCCGACGGATAATACTTTTTCAACGCGCTTTTATATTCCGCGATAAGCGGCGCATTCGATTCACCGTACGGCATCATCACCTGGGTAACTACGCACCTGTCGCTATCCTTGCCCAGCTCGCCGGCAAATGCTTCGGGACCGACAAACGATACCGTATGAAAAACCGTGTCAGTCAACCCGGCCTGTTTCGCCGCTTTCACAAACTTGGCAAGGGGAGAATACGTGCCTACCATCACCACCGCTTCCGGATTCGCGGCCTTTATCTTGGCCAGGCCTTCTTCAATTTTGAGAGTATTACGTTCGTAATCCCCGTAACCCACGGGCGTCATCGAGTATTTTGACAAGGCTATTTCCGTTCCCTTCTTGACGGCTTCGCCGAATGCATCGTACTGGTAGAATATCGCAATCCTTTTAAACTTAAGCTTGTTAACAAAAAAATCAACTATGGCATCGGCTTCCTGGTAGTAAGACGCGCGAATGTGGAAGTTGTAATGGTTGAGAGGCGTTCTCAACCCTTCAGCGCCGGTGAAAAAACCCACGGCGGGAACCTTGGCCATCGTCCATACCGTCTGTGCTTTAGCAGACGTCGGGGTGCCGACGTAGCACGTAAGCGCGAAGACCTTATCTTCGCTGATTAGTTTCTGGGTGTTTTGCATGCACGGAATCGGCTCGTACCCGTCATTGTAGGCGATAACCTTCAGCTTTCTGCCGTTTATGTCGCCCTTTTCGTTGGCCGCATTGATACAGGCGTTCATACCGTGGTTTGTCTGAATACCGAGGTAACTTGCCGCCCCTTCCAATGCCAAAGACGACCCGAGCAGAATTTCCTTGTCGCTTACACCCGGGTCCGCCGCCGTCACATAAACGCCACAACCGATTGCCAGCCAAAACGTCATAATAAGTTTTACCGCAGCTTTCATACTCATACCCACTTTCCGGCGAGATCGCCGAACCGGGATTATACAATCACCCGGGTTACCATGTTATTGTCAAAAAAAACAGGAGCCATCACTTTTTGCAATAGCCCGCTTAAGTAAAGGAAAAACCATTTTTACAGTACTTTTTATATAGACGATTTCAGCGCTATTGTCAAGGACAGGTATAAAATTACTTGACAGAAGCGGGATGGTTTTTATATAATTAAGGTGTTTCGAAACTATTTAACTACACGGAGGCGGCTTGTGGCTGCTACACTGGATAAAAGGATATACATACTGCACGCGGGGCTGTGCAAAACGTTGGCAAACCCGAAACGGCTGGAAATACTTAACGCCCTGCGGGACGGTGAAAAACAGGCGAAGGAGCTGCTGGACAAGCTGCATGTCAGCAAGGCAAATCTCTCCCAGCACCTTGCCGTATTGCGCAACTACCGGATTATAGTGCAGCGCCGCGACGGCGTAAACATGTTTTACCGCCTTAGCGATCAGCGCATGATGAAAGCGTGTGATTTTATACGGGAAGTGCTGTTCAATCAACTGGCCGAGGACAATGACCTGCTCAGGAAACTGGGCGCAAAAAAAACAGGAGGAGCATAACATGCCCATATTCGAGTACAAATGCAACGAGTGCGGCAAGAAGTTTGAATCGCTGTCGCTGGACAAAGATTCACAGCAGGCGGCGTGTCCGCACTGCAAATCGCAAAAAGTCGAGAAGCAATTTTCATCCTTTGCAAGCGGCTCGTCGAAAGCTGCGTCGAAGGGATTTACCTGCCCATCCGGCGGCTGCTGCCCCGGCTGTAACCAGCAATAGGGGGCGTAAATGTCAATAGAAAAAGCTATAACCGGGCGTTATAACGAATTGGCGGAATCGTCCTGCTGCCTTTCCTGCGGCAGCGCCATTACATTCGGCAAGGCGCGCACAGGTGAAACATGCGTAGACCTGGGAAGCGGCCGGGGCGCCGACGCACTCCGGCTTGCCGAAACGGTAGGGCCGGCCGGCTTTGTCTACGGTATAGACCTTTCAGAGGCCATGATAGCGAAGGCGCGCCGTACCGCGGAAAAACTTGGCATTACCAACGCCGGGTTTATCCTCTCGCCGCTCGAAAAACTTCCGCTTGAAGACGGCGCCGCCGACCTCGTGCTGTCAAACTGCACGATAAACCACGCATCCGACAAGCAGTCCGTATGGAACGAGATTTACCGTGTATTAAAAAAGGGCGGCCGGTTTGCCGTCAGCGATATTTACGCGACAGACCGCGTGCCGGACGAATTTCGCAACGACCCGGACGCCGTAGCCGAATGCTGGGCGGGCGCGATAACGAAAGAGCTTTACCTTGAAACAATCGCCCGCGCGGGGTTTACAAACGTTACAATAATCGAGGAGAGCCGGCCGTACGGCAAGGGCAAAATACAGGTGGCCAGTTTTACCGTAACCGGCACAAAGCCATCCGGCTGCTGCTGCAAATAATTATTTTAATCATAGTGTCGTCGTCATTGCGAGCCCAAAGGGCGCGGCAATCTCGCTTTTCATCAGAAGCAACGTCGAGATTGCTTCGCTCTCGCTCGCAATGACCTTAAACTGCTAAAGAGACACTAATTATGAGGAGATTAACATGCGGAACTCAAGAAAGGCAAAAATGAAATCCTTGATCGTCAGAAAAGAGAAAAACGACAGGAAGCAGGCGCAGTGTTGCGCGAAGATTTCGGCTGCCGTGGCCGGCTGCCATGACTGACGGAACGGTTTTTTCGAAATATAACATATTTTCGAAAATCAGGGATTCGGAGAACTACTTCCTGGTTAACCTGCTGACCGGAAACGCGGACATCATACCGCCGGATAAGGCGCGCGAGATTATCGAACGCAACTACTCCGATACCGACGAATACGTGCGCAAAGGCTACCTTGTGCATCCCGAAGAAGAAAAAAAGCTGTTTAACCGCAAATACCTCGATTTCATGGATGCGCGGGCAAAAGATGAGCTTCAACTGTTCTTCGTGCCGTGGTATAGCTGCAACTTCTCATGCGATTACTGCTACCAGTCCGATTATACGCCCCATGGCGCTGAAATTTCCACCGATGTAATCAACGCATTTTTTTCGTATATCGGATCCGAATTCGCGGGACGCCGCAAATACATTACGCTGTTCGGCGGCGAACCGCTGATGCCTGGCGGCACATCCAAAGAGCGTATAGGCTACCTGCTTCAAGAGGCGGGGCGCCGCTCCCTGGACGTTGCGATAGTAACAAACGGCTACACGCTTTCCGAATACCTGCCGCTTTTAAACAAGACGGTTATACGCGAAATACAGGTAACACTCGACGGCCCTGAAAAAATTCACAACCTGCGCCGGCCGCTGAAAAACGGCGAACAAACCTTCGGCCGCATCGTGGAAGGCATTGATGCGGCGCTTGCCGCGGGCATAACCGTAAACCTGCGCGTGGTTCTTGACCGCGAAAACATACCGGCATTGACGGAACTTTCCGCGTTTGCCATCGGCAAAGGCTGGACGGAGCATCCGCGTTTCAAGACACAACTGGGAAGAAATTACGAACTGCATTTCTGCGGCGGAAAACGCAACAGGCTGTTTGAGCGCGCCGGGATGTATGAAGAACTTTACCGGCTTTCACGCGAACACCCCGAGATATTGCGCTTTCACAGGCCGGCCTTCTCGATTACGCGGTTCCTTGCGGAAAATGGCGCGCTGCCGGAAGCATTGTTCGATTCATGCCCGGGATGCAAAACCGAGTGGGCGTTCGACTACACGGGCAGAATTTATCCATGCACGGCCACGGTGGGAAAAGATGGCCAGGAGATCGGCGCTTTTTACCCGTCAGCATCTAAAAATGCCGCGGACATCAGCCGCTGGGAAGAACGCGATATTACCGCGATACCAGAGTGCCATAATTGCAGCGTCCAGCTTGCCTGCGGCGGCGGCTGCGCCGCGGTAGCCTGCAATGCCACCGGCAACCTTATTGCCCCGGATTGCCGCCCGATAAAAGAACTCATGGAGATGGGCATGTCTCTGTACTTCAAGGAGGCGAACGATGACTGAAAAAATAACATACATCAATGCGAAAGAATTTGAGACTGCCGTTTTAAAGGCGGAACGCGCGGTGGTGGATTTCTATTCCACGGAATGCCCGCCATGCGAAGCCCTTTCGTCGAAATACGATTCCCTCAGCGAGCTTTATGGCGACGATATAAAATTCATAAAAATATTCCGCCAGGAAAACAGGGAGCTTGCCGAATCGCTGGGCGTAAAATCATCGCCCACGGTGCTTTTTTTCACTAACGGCAAACAAGCGCAAGAGCGATTTACGGGAGCTGTAAAACGGGCGGACATCGTAAAAAACCTTAACGCCATGCTTGCGCCCGGGCGGGCGCGGGAAATCGCCTCAAAAACGGTTGCCGTGCAAACGGAATGCGACCTTGCAATCCTTGGCGCGGGGCCTGCAGGGCTTACCGCCGCAATTTATGCCGCGCAAGCCAAACTCAAAACCATGGTAATTGACACGGCGCTTTCCGGCGGCCAGGTTGCCTTTACGCACCAGGTTTCGAATTTCCCTGGTTTTGCACAGCCGGTTGCCGGGTATGAACTTATGCATTTTATGACGGAGCAGGCGAAGGCGGCGGGAGCAATTTTCAGGTTTGCCGTTGACGTTACGTCCGTCAGCCTTGCAAACAAGACGATAGTTATAGACAGCTATGAAACGATTACCGCAAAAAAAGTTATTGTAGCCACGGGCGCATCCCCGCGGCCGCTGGGGGTGAGGGGTGAAAAAGAATACCGCGGGCATGGCATATCCTACTGCGCCACCTGCGACGCAAAGTATTACCAGGACAAGGACGTTATAGTTATAGGCGGCGGCAATTCCGCCGTAGAGGAGTCGCTGTTCATCTCTAATTTTGCCCGCACCGTTACAATAATCCACCAATTCGACACGTTACAGGCCAACAAAACGGCGCAGGAAAAAGCATTTGCCAACCCGAAGATAAAATTTGTTTTCCGGCACGAACCCAGAGAGTTTTTGAAGGAAGGAAACAACGGGATGAAAGTTACCGTTGAAGATCTTGCAACGCGGGAAATGAAAACGCTTTCATGTGACGGCGTCTTCATTTTCGCCGGTATGCAGCCGAACACCGCGATATTTAAAGAGAAGTTAGAAACGGACGAGGGCGGATATATTCTTACCGATGAGGCAATGCACACGGACGCAGCGGACGTATTTGCCTGCGGCGACGTCCGCAGCAAGCAGTACCGCCAGATAACCACCGCGGCCAGCGACGGAACTATAGCATCAATCCGCGCCGCGAAAGAAATCGAAGCTTGATTATTTATTCCGCGCCGAACTTCAGGCCTAATCCAAGACGGTGAACGTTCCCCTTGTCGCCGTACGGCGTTACGGAATAATCAATCGTCAACTCATGTGCGTACATAAGAGGAACGTCAACCTGTTGCAGCCGTATGCCTAATCCCGCCGAAACACCGCTGGCCTGGCCTGTGCGTGAATCATAACCTGCCCGCAATGCCATAGCCTGCAAAAACCACCACTCACCGCCGACGTTAAAAACCGCCTCGCCCGTGCGCGGCGTGTTGACGTCAAATGCCGCCAGCAACCTGTTATCCAGAAATCTCGCAGCAACACCCGTCTTGACGTTCAACGGAAGTTCCACATCGGCGCCGGCATGGCGTATGGGGTCGCCTATATTCTGCACGCTTATGCCTGCGGAAAAAGATTTATCCGCCGCATTCCATAAGGCGCCCGCATCAAAAGCCTGGCCTTCGCTTTTTACGGCACCCTCTTCCTCTTTATAAAACTTCACGGCAATGCCGGCCGTAATGGATCCGGCATCCTCGCGTTCAAATACAGGTTTGCCGTAAGCCAGATAAATCACCTGGTCTTTCGGAGCAAAAGCTGAAGCCGCGGCGGTACTGGTAACGATGCCGGACGCATCGAGCGTCATAATGCCCGCATAAACCGTTCCAAGCTCCACGATATTCGACGTCCGTACGTCATGCAGGTTATACGCAAACCCGGCGTAAGTATGATTTATGTCCTCAAACCAGAAGCTCTTCGAACCCGCAAGCTCGCTGTGATATAATGCGCCGAGGCCGGCGGGATTGTAGAAAACCGCCGATGTGTCCTCGCCCACCGCCGCGAATGCCCTGCCCATGCCGCTGCTGCGCGCATCAACAGCCACGTTAAGCAACTGTTCGCCGGTGGAGCCTATCAGCCTGTGCGCCGCCAATAAATGCGGCGCCGCAACACTCATCAAAAATATTATCGTCACAATTTTTCGCATATTCATCCCCTTACGGAACTGTAACCGCGGCGGTTTTGGCTGCGTCGAAAGGAGCCAGGAAAATATTGAAGAAATCGTTCAGCCAGCCGTAGAAATTTTGCGGCACATAAACTATATCCCCCGGGCCAAGTTCGACATTGCGTTTTAGTTCGCCTTTATACAGTATCCTGTGCAGATTTATAACAGTCTGGTTCGGCCGTTTACGCGACGGTGAAATCACATAAACGCGGTCGTCGGCGGCAAAACGCGTGGGCAGCCCGGCGAGCAGCACCGCATCCCGAAGAGTAACTATCTTGCCTTCGGTCGGGTATTTGCCCGGCCTGCTGACTTCACCGACAACATATATAACCTGGCTTGCGTACTTTACTATAGCCACGTTCACCCTCGGGCTGTTTACGTACCTGTCAATTCGTCCCGCCAGGAAGGTTCGCAACTGCGCGCGGGAGCGCCCCTCCACCTCGACGGTACCGACATTCGGTATGGTTACCGTCCCGTCCGGAGCCACCACAAATTCCCCGCTCAATTCCGGATGCTGCTCTACGGTAACGCGTATGACGTCGTCCGGCCCGAGCAGGTACGCCGCCCCGCCATTTTCCGCCGGCTCCTGCGCAAGCAGGAGCATCGGAAATAACACTGCCGTTACGGCAAAAATAATCATATTTTTTACCATTGTTTACCCCTTACTGAATGTTTTTGTGATAGAAAAAAGGTTGGTTACTGCCGTCGGAGAATATCCGGCGCCCCATGCTTAAATAATATTACAACGCGGCATATTTGTCAATATCCCGCGTATTCCACAAAAAAGAATTACTTACTGATGTTACGCAGCGTGTCATTGCGAGGAGCCTTCGCGACGAAGCAATCTCGTCGTCTTGATACGAAGCAGCAAGATTGCTTCGCTTCGCTCGCAATGACAGCAACTTTGGCATTTTTTTGCGTAACATCTGTTACTTGAAAAATTCCAGGGCTTCGGGCATGAATTTTTTTATTTAACCCGGATTGCAATAGGCGCGAGAACCGAGGCGAACAAGGCAGATGCTTTGACGATGAATTCCGCATCCTATTGCAAATTCCGTATTTAATTGAGGATAGCACGGCGCCGGTGTAAATGCTGTTTACTGAATCCCCGTCGGGATAGGTAAGCCTGGTCTCCCGGGAAAGGGCATCGTATTCGGAAGATGTTGCAAACATGCCGGCAACGCCGGTAACGGTGCGGATTTTCTTTATGTTGTTGCCAAACCTGTCGTACTGGAATGCGGTGGAGCCTGAAAGGTCGGTAACTTTGGTTAACTTGCCCACGCCGTAGTTGCCGGATATCGCCTGCTCGTCGGAAAGTCGGTTCATATCAATACCGCAATACCTAAGGACGTCCCCCAAGCCACTAAGATACTTATTCATCTCGGCTGTTCCGTTATAAAGGCCCACATTAAAAATAAATTCCCCAACCAATATTGAAAGTTGAATTTTTATCATTTGAGGTATAATTGGCAGGTAAATAGTTCTCGTAAAATGAATACAGAACGCCCATCTCCATATAATAATTTGTCCTTTCGTAATTTATTCTTACCCCATACCCCAAAGCATACCCGGAAACATTTTCGGAAGTATTTTCTATATTACCAATGGTTCCCTTTAAAAGTTCAATCTTGGGAGAATACATACTTGAAATACCAAATGGGTAACAAGATATTCCTACCACAGTAGCAATACTTTTCCCAGTAGTTCCACACCCAAGAGAAACAGATAAATAATTTATAAGATTCCAGGCCAACTTAGTTCCTATCACACCATATGGTAAACCAATACCAACACCTGCGCATAATGCTTTCCTCATGAGAACACTGTCAACATGCACAGACTCTTGACCATTTTCGTCTGGTCTGTCCGCAGCAAGTCCCGATATACTTGATGCAATGAGGCAAATCAATATAATCGCAAAATTTAACTTCATTTAAAATCATCTCCCTAAGTTATTTTTTGTCGCCTTCGCTCGCAGTTTTTTTTCGTATTATCCTGTATGCATCACCTGTAATCCTATATGATGTTTCCCCGTAAAGATAAGGAATCCACCAAAACATACTTGAAATAGTAATATTCTGCATAACATCGGCATCTGATATATCCAATGCATTTTTCAATGCTCCATTGATAGACGGGGTTCCAGTCGGGAATATTATTATAAGCGACCTAACATCTTTCCCTGTTACATTTGTTTTAACCTTTTCCAGTTGAATATCATTTATGTCTATGTTCTTTGTGCTTGCAATGGACATAGTCCCTAATTGCGTAGCACACCCAGTAAATCCACCAAACATGCCTATAATTAAGATACCAGATAACACTTTTTTCATTTCTTTCCTCCATTTTATTTTCACCTTTATCGTGATAGGTTTCCAGTCAGAACACTTTGGTTGTGGATAGAATAGCAATCAGCTATTCTTCGTCTTGATATGGAATTTTTTCTAATTCATAGGTCCTATTCACATCATAAACCCTATTGCCTTTTTTGATTTCCATCTCTAAGTGATACGTTATTTTATCAACACCTTCTTTCGGGAAATCATAATAAATGAAATATATATTCTTTGAAGCTGTCCATCTATGCTT
>MGVF01000081.1 GCA_001800355.1 Elusimicrobia bacterium RIFOXYA2_FULL_50_26 | reverse complement strand
TCTTGTACGTCGCCCTTAAACCATTCCGGTTGTTAATAAATGCAACATCGGCCATTTCGCGGCAGCGTTGAAGTTGCTGGCCGGGGCCGCTTGTGGCGGATTCTTTCTTCTCGGCGGCGATAAACTCACTTAAAGTTTGCGGGTCCCCGTGGCGTTTTCTTTTGCGCATCCGCATGAAACGCACCGCGACAGGAGCGTCAACGTTCACAAGAATAAATTTTTTCAGTTTTCTAAGCTGCCGTATTTCAGCAGGGTGGCGTATGGACGTAACGACATAATCGCCGCTTTTATCCATCTTTTTGACAACTCGTTTTGCAAGTACGGAATTACCTTCTTTTCTCCTGAGAGCCGTTCCGACGCGAATCAGGCTATCCCGCGTAATCTCTATTTTTCTTTTACGCATCTCGTCGCGCAGGGCATCGGATAAAGACAGATGAACGAAGCCTTTTTTGCCTGCCAGGTATTCCGCCACAGTGTCTTTGCCCGCGCAATTTGAACCTGTAAGCCCGATTATCATGACGACCCCCCCTTTTGGGCGGCGCTCACCCCGGCAAGCCGCGCGCCCGAAAACGCAGCCTGGAGATTATAACCGCCGGTAACACCGTCAATATCAATAACCTCGCCGCAGAGGTAAAGCCCTTTTACGATAAGCGATTCCATGGTCCGGGGGTTTATCTGCCGCAGGTTTACGCCCCCCCGTGTAACAATCGCTTCCTCTATTGGGCGCGTGCGTGAAATATGAAAACGGAAATCTTTCAGGAGGCGCACAACATTCTCGCGCTCCTTGCGGGTTATGCGGCAGCACTGGCGTTCCGCAGGCAGCCCTGAACGCTCCACGAAAACCGGCACCATGCTGGCCGGCAGGAGAAGTTTCACCACGTTATAAAACGATTTAAGGCCGTGGGCATCGAACTCCCGCATAAGCCGGGCGTGCAATTGTTCATTGCCAAGAGCCGGCTTCAAATCCACGGACATTTCCATCTTCTCGTTCTTATAAATTCTGGCGGCGACCTCGCCGCTAAGGCGCAGCACAACAGGCCCTGAAACTCCGAAATGAGTAAATAACATTTCGCCGAATCCCGAGGCCGCCTCTTTAGCGCCTGAAAAAACCGTAACGCGCACATTTTTGAGCGTCAAGCCCTGTAACCGTTTTACAAAACTATCGCTTGTCTCAAGCCCTACCAGCGCGGGCAGCAGCGGCTCTATGGAATGCCCCACTTTTCTTGCCATCGCATATCCGTCTCCGGTAGAACCGGTGACGGGGTATGACAACCCACCTGTGGCAAGGATGACGGCGCGGGATTTTATCAATTTTACCCCGGCAGCGTCATTCTGCGCGGCAAATACTTTTACGCCCCTTATGCGCCCCTTTTCATCAACGGCCACCGCGGAAACACGCGTTGAAAGCCAGATTTCCACCCCGTTATCGCGCGCATACCGTTCCAGCGCGGACACGATTGTCTCGGCCCTGTCACTTACGGGAAATACACGCCCGCCGCGTTCAACCTTTGTCTCAACTCCGTAGCTTTTAAAAAATTCAATAAGGTCGTTATTGAAAAATTCATGAAAAGCGCGGTAAAGAAATTTCCCGTTATCGCCGTAATTTGTTATAAACTCTTCCAGGCATTCGGCGTTGGTCAGGTTACAGCGCCCCTTGCCGGTGATAAGAAGTTTGCGCGCCAGCCGCTCTCCCTTTTCAATAAGCACCACGCGCGCCCCCGCCGCCGCCGCGCTGCCCGCCGCAAACAAGCCCGAGGCGCCGCCGCCGACTACAATGACATCAATTCCATTATCTTTGTTCATATTTTTCAATATTGAGGTTGCGGTAGTAAAGCGCTATCTCCGCCAATACCATTATTCCGTTTGCCATGTACAGCCATATAACAAAATCCAGATTGTATAACACCTTGTGCATTATGCCCGCCGCATAACCGGCAAGTACGATATAAAGAAACGCAACGCTTTTGCCGGCCGTCCTGCGCGAAGTATAAGACTGATACAACGCAAACGGCCACGCCGCCCCGAAGCAAACCAACATAACAATCTCAAATATGCTCATATTATGCACCGAAGCATGAAAATTTCACCATTTACCTTCTTAAGTTTTCTGCTAACTCGTTTCCTCTCCCCGTCGGGGAGAGGATTAAGGTGAGGGGGAGCTAAATGCTCTGTTCCCGACGACTTCCCCCTCATCCTGCCCTTCTCCCCGCCGGGGAGAAGGAACTTATGTATAATCGCAAGCTTAAGTTTCAGAGGGGAGTTTGGATTATCTACGTGTTTTTTGGGAGATCACTCTTCTTCTATCATTCTATCGTAGAAGGCTACGTATTCGTCGGGTGTTTTGCCGGCGCGCATTTTAAGGGCTTCGCGCGGGTGAAGGTTAAGTTGGCCGGCAATCATGTAAGGTATGGTAAATCCCCACTCGATTTCCTTGCGAAGAGGAACGAAATACTTCTCTATGCAGCCAAGCACCGGGCGCAAATCATACTTGGGGTTTTTAAGGAACCCAATCAGCAGTTCCATAGGGCAATTGCCCGCGCCGCGCCCAAGGCCGGCTATGGTTGCGTCAAGCCTGTTTGCGCCTAGTATCAGCGCTTCTATCGTGTTTGCATAGGCAAGCTGCTGGTTATTATGCGTATGAATGCCAACCTGCTTGCCGGTACCCGCTACGGCGGCAAGGAATTTTGAGGTAAGGCTGCGTATCTGCTCCGAATACAGCGCACCGAAGCTGTCAACAAGGTAGATGGAGCCTACCGGCGTTTTTACAAGAACCTCCAGCGCCTTTTGCAGATCCGTCTCGTTTACGACGGAAATAGACATGAGGTTAACGGTTGTCTCGTACCCCTTGTCGTTGGCATCCTTTATCATGTCTATGGCAGTGGGAATCTGGTGAATATAGGTGGCAACCCTTATGCAGTCGAGAACGCTTTTGTCCTTGGGAAGTATGTCCGTATGATAGTCGGTGCGCTCGGCATCGGCCATGGCGCAAAGCTTCAACGATGTTTTATTCTCGCCGACGATGCGGCGAATATCGTCCTCATCCGAAAACTTCCAGTCGCCGAAATCGGCGCGCGAGGCTATTTTCTTAGAAGCCTTGTAGCCGACTTCCATGTAGTCAACGCCCGCCGCAACGCACGCCTGGTAAACGGCTTTTACGAGTTCATCGCTGAATTTATGGCTGTTCATCAACCCGCCGTCGCGCACGGTGCAATCCACAACCTTAATCTCCGGCCTGTACGTTACCCACGAATCATTGCCATTCTTATCTTTAATATTAGTCATTTAAAAACCTCCGGGAAGGATTATCTTCTTATGCTGAAAAACTTTTCTGAGCTGAGGAGGTGTTTGGCTTTGGCGAAGATGGGGTCGCTTTCGAAATACTTGCGCAGGGCGCCTTTGTTTAGATAGTTATCCAGCGCCATCAGTATCATGCCCTGGTCCAGGGCGAGGTATTTGTATGCGACTTTACCTTCTTTCGGCTCAAAGGCATCATAGAAACCGTATTCGCCGTAGACATCCCAACCTGTGGCCATTTTACGAATATTGGTTATGGCTTCCTGGGGCGCGAACTCAAGCGCAAGGAATGAAGCGTGCGGGGTTATCGCGCCGTAGCCGTAGCCCATGGTACCCAGCGGCTTTACGCCGTACTCAAGATAACCGCCATCCGGGTTGGAAGAAGGGCTCATGCCCCAGACAGGGTACTTTAATTCATTCAGCGTATAATCTATTGCCGCTTTCACGTGCATGGCGTCATTTAATCCAAGACTATGCGGCGCGTATTTTTTCTCATCTATGAGGAGCGTGGGCATAAGCGCCTCGAACATGGAGCCGCCCCACGACGGCACGTATTTATAATTCTTGTATTCATACCATCCGCCCCAGTACGATATATCCTTGTATTTTTTCTCCACGCGCCCCTTTGGCGGTTGGGTGGTCCAGGTATAATCCCTGGGGAAGGTGCGCGTCATGCCAAACCAGTGAGCCTCTTCGACATCGCCGCGCGCGATGGCTATAAAACTGGTAAGCCGAGGCTCGGCGTAGAAAATGCCGTAATGATAGTTGACGTAATCGTCCATGTTTTCGTAATAACCGTGCCACATCTGCCGTTCCACGGGGTCATAGAAAAAGTTGAAATTCCCGCGATCAAGTATCTGCTTGCACATGGAGCCGACTTCCGGCCCGAACGCGTTCTTGACGACGTACAAACCGGCAGCCAGCCAACCGCAGTCAACAAGCGACACAAAGTACTCGGTACGGCAGCCCCATGTAGTGTCATAATAGTTGTAGACGAAACCCGACTCGGAATACTCTATCTTTTGCAACGCATTTAACGTGGTTGTAAGGCGGGAAACGGCATCTTCCCTTGTGATGAAACCAAGATCGTAAGCCGCCACAACGCAGCAGAGATAAACGCCTATATTGGTAACGTTCGTGTAATCGCCGACCGATCCGCCCTCGCCAAGCGGCTTATCCTTGCCCAGGATTATGGTATCCAGCGGCATACCATGCTCCTTGTCAACGATATGGTCGAAGAAACGCCATGTGTCTTTTGCTATCTCCATCAAAAAATCCCTGTCTTTGCCGGGAAATTTCTTATGAACTATGGTTTTAGAAGGAAAGCCGCCCAGCCGGTTTACCAGGAATTTCATGTAATCGTCATGCCCGGCAAAACCCAGCTTGCCGGAGTCGTTTATGTGCAACCTGTATTCCAGCGTACCGCTGCTGAGCAAGAGCGCGTAGTTCTTATGCGCCTTCATGAATTCCTCTATCTCAACGGGATCCGTTATGCCAACTGCCTTTCGCACCGGAGCTTCACCGTCGTTCGGAATCAGGAATTCGCGTTTAAATGCCGTGTTTTCCAGGACGATATAGGCCTTATCCTTCGTCGGAACGGCGGGGCGGTCGAATACGCTGGGGTATTTAACGCCTGTTTTTACAAACCGGATATTGTCAAGGTATATTACTCCAGTCCTCTTTGTGACTGCGCGTTTGTGAAATACTATGACCAGCTCGTCGAGATTTTTAAGAGAGGAAAGCGGATTCTTCCATACGGATTGCTGGCTCTTGTCAAAAATACCGTTAAAATACGTCAGCGGAATTCTAACCCGCTGCCAGGAACCGGTAACGTTTGAGACGGTTTTCGTGCCGGTAAGCTTGCCTGCATCCTTGAACTTCTTTATCTCAATTTTAAACGTCTCGGTGAATCCTTTCGCCTCATCACCCTTCAGGTCGAACTCAAGGACATCGTACTGGCTTGCGTCAAAATTATTAAGCTTTATCCAGACGCCGTTCATAGCCAGTTTTTCAGAGTCCACGCTATATGTGATTTTTAAGGATTTTGTCGAGTTTTCCGGGCCGTTTTTCATCGTAACTACGGTTGCATCGGCCAACGCCTTCATGTCATCAGGATCAAGCGACCATGCCCCGCGCTCCCCGCCAAGATAATTTCTGGAAGTTTTCCCCTCGAAATCATCCACCAGCACGGAAACGTTCTTGTCTTCCTTAGCCGCAACCGAATTGCCGGAAGCCGCAAAAACACAACTAACCGCCACTCCCGACAACAACACCGCCGCCACAACCTTTTTCATCCCATGCCCAATCATTTTCATAGTTAACTCCATATGTGGCTCTTTAGCAGTTTGAGGTCATTGCGAGCACAGCGAAGCAATCTCGACGTTGTTTCTGATGAAAAGAGAGATTGCCGCGCCCTTTGGGCTCGCAATGACGACTACAACTTGAAAACGCTAAAGGGACACCTCCATATTATAAAAGTAGCATTATTATAAGTATTTCATGTCAATATGTCAATTTATTTCAGCGTCTTGCGGATATGCAGGCGTAGATTATGAATATGGCGGGGGAGAGGGCTAGTATCATCAGCCGCCACATCAGTTTTTGGGAAGGCGGGACGTACGGAAACCCGCCAGGCGCGGGGGCGCTGCCGGACTGGATGCGGGCAAGCGCGCTACCGTAACAGAGGTCTGCAACCGCGTTGAGAATAAATTTCTCGTTTTCATATTGGGTCGTGTCTATCTGCTCGTTTTCAAAAAGTTTCGAAGAACCTACCAGAAGCAGGCGCGAGGAAACGGCGGCAGGAGCGTTGCCGTATAAGGCGGGAAACTTCCCCTCCGCCATGGCAACAAGCGGCTGATTGACGTCAAAATAATCGCCCTTTTGCAGAATTTCATCGGTTAAAAAACCGCCCTGCCAGTTGAATGCCCAGCAATCTTCGGTCGAACTTATCAATGGCCGCCAGGAAAGCTCGCCGGGGAATTTGTCTTTAAGCGTTTTCCAGCGGTTACCCCATATAAAAAGAACGTCCGAAAGGCGGGAAGTTATCGGCGACGATTTATCGAAATTCGACGGGATGGCGCGTATGATAAACGGTTGCGCGTCGGGCGCCCGTTTTTCCATCTTTTTATACGCCCCCCAGCGGATCTGCTCGCTGGTATCTATCGGCGCCTTGCTCTGGTCAAAAAATATCTCGTTGACAAGCTCTATTCCATAAGGTGAAAGCAGCTCGCCTATACGGGAAAACTGCGGCTGCGGCCAGTAACTTATCTCGTAAGCGCGTCCCGAGTATTTGCGCGCCTGCATCTTGTAATGCTGCCCGGCCAGCAGCACGGGCCTGCCGGCGCACAGAAGACGGTTAAACTCCTTTTTCATGGAATCGCTTACAACCCACGGCTGGATATATAAAAGCATGTCTTCCTTAAATGAGACATCGGCTTTTGAATCGTAAATATTGACGCGATAGCCTTCATTCCGCTTGACGCGATAGCCTTCATTCCGC
>MGVF01000080.1 GCA_001800355.1 Elusimicrobia bacterium RIFOXYA2_FULL_50_26 | reverse complement strand
GGTTCTGTTCCCTGCCAGCTGCCGTTCCAGAAAGCATTGTCTGCGGTGCGCTTTATCAGCACGCCCACATTTGCGACTGCGGAACGGTAATACGGATCGGCGGGGAAATCGCGCGCCGTACCCGTGATGGCGGCAAGAGCCGTGTAAAACCTGTTGTTGGCCGGGCTTGCAAAAGAAACCGTGGGCGCGGATGAATCGCACTTGAAATAGTTTTCGACGGCCGTCTGCACATTGCCGGGCGCGGGAAGCGCGTTGTCGGCCGCCCATATCTTTACGCGGTAGCGGTGGCCGCTCGCCCAGTTGGAGTTAGGCACGTCCGTGGAGTACCAGTTGGCCCACCCGTCCTGGGTAAGCGCCGTCCACGTGGAAGGCTGGGAGCTTTCCCAGCCACCGCCGGGATATTGCCAGTAGAGGTTTTCCTCGGGCGCGCCGGCCGTAACATCCTGCACCACGAACCGGACGTTCTTTACGCCCGATTTCAGCGGCCCGGCCGGCGGTGTTACGTCGGAAGCCGTACCGGACAGCGTCGGTAGCGAGGAATAGAATATCTCGGCGGCCTGCGGAATGGTTATGGCCGCCTCGGGCGCGTGCTTATCGCATGTGAAGGTGGAGCCGTTTACATTGTACCAGTCGGCAACGTTGCCCGCGTTATCGCCCGCGTAATTGGTAACGTAATACGATACGCCGGACAGCAGGGCGCCAAGAAGATTTGCGCTGTAATACGTCCAGTTGCCGTTGCCTGAGCCGACATTGTAACTCTTGCCCGACGGCTCGCCGGAAACGAAGCCTACGCCGTCGAACCACGTCATATCCGTGTTCTGGCGTATCGCCACGAAACGGGCGCCGGTGCCGGCGTTGTTGCCGGGATCCGGCTGGTCCTGGGCCGTTCCCGAAAGCGTGCCAAGCGAAGCATTCCAGTACTCGCCCGTTGCTGGCTTTGCCGCCGTAATTTCCGGCGCCTGGTTATCGTAGAGGAACGTTTTAGTGGAATATTCCGTGCACCACGTTCCGGATTTATCAACAGCGCGGGCGATAACGTCGTAATAACGCCCCGCGTTAAGGTTCGTATTTGAGAACGTGGCGTGCCACACTTCCCACGTGCAGGTGTTCGTCGCCACGAACCACGCGCTTTCCGGCTGGTCGGACGCTATGCGGAAATCGTCGTAGGCGCGCGAGTACCACTTGGTAATCTCCTGGTCGTAGACGCGAACCTGCACGTAATCTATGCTGCCGGGATTTGTGGACGCAAGGTCCGCGGCCGTGCCGGAAAGCGTTGTAAGCGAGTTGTGATATGAAGCGGCAGGCCGCGTTACGGCCAGTTGCGGCGGCGTGGTATCGTAGGTAAACACGAGCGCCGCGTGCGCCGATTCGTTTAAAGACATGTCAAGCGCGCGCGCCTTTACAAGGTAAGTAACGCCGTTTGCCCATGTCGGAGTCGAGGCCGACGGCACCGTCCATGTCATGGTGGCCTGCTCGGCTGAATAAGAGCCCGCCTCTATCCAGTTTGTCGTCCCGGGCTGGAAGCCCGAACCCGGCACAAACCAGTCGCCGGTATCAACCCTCTGGAATGCAACTTCAACCTTTGAAAGACCCGCCTTATTCGGATATGCGGACGGCCAGTCATAGGCCGTGCCGGAAACCGTGGGAAGCGTGTTGATCCAGTTCGCGGCCGGCACCCCGAGACGGACGCGCGGCACAGTCTCGTCCCAGCGGAACGTTGCCGTGGTCCAGCCGGAAAGATTGGCCGCGTAATCCGCCGCCCTCGAATGCATGTCGTAGAGACGGCCGTCCTCCCACGAGAGGCCGCCGTATGTCCACGGGGAAGTGCCGCTTGCCACGTTCCATGTGGAACTGTTCACCACCCACCCGCCTGAGCCTGACCAGTATTCATCCGGGCTTGCCGAACGTTTTATGCGCAACAAGACGGTATTGACTTCCGCGTTTATAGCCGAGCCGCCCGACGGCTGATCCTGCGCCGTTCCTGAAAGCGTCGGAAGCGTGCGCTGCGGGCCGTAGTAACCCTGGTCCGGCGTTGTTATGCCGACAAGCGGCGGCTGCGTATCGAACAGCATCGTTACGGTATCGAATATAACATCATAATTCTGGGCGCGGTCGCGGGCGCGCGAAACTATACGGTAACGCGTGCCGTCGCTCCATGCGGACTGCGTTATGGCATAATTCCAGGTTTTCGTGCCGGTGCCGGTTTCAACGCTTGCGGGGCACCACGTTGAGCCGCTTACCCAGCCTGCCTGGTAGTAGCTCCAGTACTGGCTGTCGCCCTGCAGGCCTGCGACACGTTGTATGGAAATGGCCACGGAAGCGATACCGGAAAGGTCCCCGCCCGCCGTGCCGGTAATAGAGGTTAACGACGTGCGTTTTTCGCTGTCGGAAGGATAAGTTATTTCAGAAACCGGCGGCGTGGTATCCACCACAAAATCATAGCCCAGGCCGCCGTTGTGCCAACCGCTGACGTTGGCCTGGAAAAGCGCGTTATCATACCCGCGCACCGACACGTTATAACGCCGGTCGGAAACCCATGCGCTGAACGGATGCCCCCACGTCCTGCTCAAAAGCCCCGCGCCCATGTCCTCGGCATTGAAAGTATAAGTATTCGTGGACCATGCCGCGCCCGTCCAGTAGTAGACTGTGGTGTCTTCCAGTTTGCTCAGCCTTAGCTCCACTGTGGCGCCGCCCGCCATGTTATCCATGATAGCGCCGCCGAAATTGAAAGCGCCGGACGGGCTGATGGCCGCGTCCGCGGACGGGTAGCTGACCGTTACCGAAGGCGCCTCGTTA
Organism: Elusimicrobia bacterium RIFOXYA2_FULL_50_26; assembly: GCA_001800355.1. Taxonomy (GTDB): domain Bacteria; phylum Elusimicrobiota; class Endomicrobiia; order Endomicrobiales; family XYA2-FULL-47-53; genus XYB2-FULL-50-12. Next base: position 3,561 of record MGVF01000080.1, on the reverse strand, counting down.
TCAACATGGAAACTGTAAGACGATTGGCCAACGACAAATTGCAACTGTTCATTTAACGCCTGGTCCCATGCCTTGGCCGTGATATAGTAGGTTGTATTGTTATCCCATGCAAGGCCGGCCGGTTTCGTCCATGTCCATGATGAAACATGCAGCCCCGCGGGGTTTGCGCTGGCGCTCAGTTTCCAACCTTCCGACGGCGGATCCTTCCAGTAACGGTCGTCGCTCGTGCGCCTGATAAACAACTCGACGCTCTGTATCTGTCCCGGCGCCGTATCGAAGAAATTACCGGTTATCGTATCCACCGCCGACATTACGGCGCCGGAAGACGGCGACGCCAGGGTGGCCGTCGGATATGATACGTCATACGTAAAGCTCTTGTCGTCCGTAACTGTGAAATTCGAGACCGGCGAAACATTGTCGTAGGCGCGTGCATTTATGGTGTAAACCGTGCCGTCCGCCCACGGCGATTGCGCAAGATCAAGCCGCCAGTCGCTTGCGCTGTAGGCGTTAGTCGAGTTCCATACCTGCGTAAGCGTCCAGGACGAATCCGAAACGCGCCAGTAGTGGTTGTCGGCGCGCTTTATGCTGATTCCCACGCTCTTTAGTCCCGACGGCAGGTCGCTTACGGTTCCGGAAATAGTGTTTAGCGTTTTATAGAACATGGCTGACGGCGCGGCCAGCGCAAGCTCAGGATTCTGGTCGTCTATCCAGAAATTGACCACAACGTTCGGCGCGGGCGATACCGTATCGCTGCCGTAAGGCGAGGGGTTCCATTCCGGCACCTGCGAGTCGCTTATGGCGCGGCTGCGGATGGTATAACTCGAGTTATGCACGAACTCTGACGGTGTTACGTCGAACGACCAGTCCGGCACGATCAATGATGTGAGCATCCACGTGGATTGCGCGATCCAGTAGCCGTAGGTTGTCGTGGCGATGTTCGTGTAATACTTGTTGTCCGACTTGCGCTGAACCTGTATCTGCACCACCGCCGCGCTTGCCACGCCGACGCCTTCCTGCGAGGCCGTACCGCCTACGGAAGTTATGGAGTTGTAGAAATAACCGTCTTTGAGTGTTGTAATGGTTGACTGCGGCCTCGGCGGCACCAGCTTGAATGTGCGCACCTCGGAATCTGATCCCTGGTTTGCGGCCATGTCGAAGACGCGCGATTTTACCTCGTAATCCTCGCCGTCGTTACCGGGATCCGTCTGCCATACGAGGCCCGTGGTTGAGAACGTCCATACACCTGTACCCTGGTTATACGTCGTCGAAAGCCATGTTGCGCCACCCCAGGTCGAACCCGTCCAGAACTGGCCGCTGGAAGGATGCTTAATCTGTACCTGCACGTAATTGACACGGCCGATATTGGCATCCGAGGCCGTTCCTGATATTACAGGTATCTGGTTGATACTAGGGTATGCCGGCTGAATCCCCGCGGGCAGCACAACCGCGGAAACCGGCGCCGACGTATCGAAGATAAAGTAGTTGGTCGTTCCCCATCTCAAGTTCGCGGCGTTGTCCAGGCTGCGGCTGACGACGGTATAAGATGTATGCCCCGTCCAGTAGGAATCCGCTATCGAATAGCTCCATGTATAAGACGAGACGGCCGTCTGCGTAAGCGTAGCGGTGCTCCATGCTATCCCGGACGAATCGAACGCGTTCGAACCGTTCCAGTATTGCGAATCGCTCATGCGTTGTATTGAGATCTCTTCCGCGTTTATGTCCGACGGAATACCGGCGGCCACGATAACGGGATCATTGGCCGTACCGGTAATCGCGGTAAGCGTGTTTCTCCATGTTGCATTAACCGGCAAGGCCACCGTGTTGCGCGGACCCGTGGTATCATATATATAGGTAGCGGTGGTAAAGCTTTCTTCATAATTCGGCCCCGGCACCTGCACCGTGTCCTGGGCACGTGAATTGACGTAGTAACCGTAACCGCTTATCCAGGCCGCGGCATTTATGGCTCTGGTCCAATCGTCGCCGGCAGGCACCGCGGAATCCCACGTGCCGGCATCGCCCGTCCATTCCCAGGTAAGCCAGTTCAACCATGCTCCGTCGGAACGCTGGACCCTCAAGTTTACAAGGCCCACGCCCACACCCGCGCCGTCCGTGCATGTGCCGGTGATATTAGCAAGCTTGCTGTTGCGCGTATCGTAAGCCGACGGCGCAACCATGGCCGAGACCGGCGCGGTACGGTCTATGCGGAAATATGAAGTAGTCCAGTTAGAAATATTGCCGGCGCTGTCTATGGCAAGCGCGTATGCATCGTAGGCGCCGCCCGATGACCAGGCGTTGGCGTCGCCGATACGCGTGTACGTCCACGGAGACGTGCCGCTTACCACTACCCACACCGGCGTCGTGGGCGGCGAATTAAACGCGGTATCGCCGTTCCAGTAGTTGCCGCCGTCAACGCGCACGGCCAGTTTTACCTGGCTTATGCCGGCCGGCCCCTGGTCCTGCGACGTACCTGAAATAGTGGGCAGGCTGTAATAACGGAACGTATCCTGCGGCAGCGTAACCGCGATATTTGCGGGCGACATATCAATATATATGGTAATACCGGCATTTCCTTCGCCGCCGCCCTCGTACTGGTTTGTATTTACCACCTTATCCTTTGCGCGCGATTTGATAAGGTACGTCTCGCCGTTTTCCCATGGATCAGTGGAGACTGTCATGCTCCAGTTGGGCGCCGTGCCGGCCGGGTAAGTGGCATTGTTCCACTGCTGGGACGTATCCGTCGTCCAGGTTTCTACGTCTTCCTTCCAGTAATCGCCGTATGAAATGCGGTTGATGGAAACCTGCACGGTTTCGATGCCCGCGCCAGCCGCGCCGTTAGGGTCAATCGCCGTGCCGGCGATGGATGTGACGGCCTTGTAATACGTGTTGTTTATCGGGGATGTTATGGTTGATGACGGTTCGCTGGTATCGTTCTTTATGGTTACCGGCGTACTCTCGGCCGAAAGGTTACCGCCGGCATCCGTAACCCGCGTCTTGATATTGTAAGAATGCGCGTCCGTCCAGGAAATGCCGGCCGCGCTGTACACCCAGGTAGTCCCGCTAACAGGCCCCGTCGTAAACCACACGTCGCCGCTTGAACTGTTTACCCAATCCGTGCCGTTATAATATGTGCTGCCGCGGGTAGTGTCCTTTATGCATAATTCCACCGTCGGTATTGCACTGCATGCGTCAGCAGCCGTGCCGGTAATAAGGGTGAGATTCCTGTAGGCCTTGCCGGTAAGCGGGTAAGCTATCACGGGTGTCTGCGGCGGCGTCGCATCGTATACAAACGATACCGTCGAGGCAACGGTATCGTAATTGCCCGCATTATCTCTTGCGCGCGCCGTAACCTGGCAGGTTGTGCCGCTGGCCAACCCGCTAAGCCCCGTGTACGTCCAGCTTGATTGTCCGAGAAGCGTAGTATTATCCGTACCCCAATCGCTTACCGTCCACCAAGCGCTACCCGTCCATGAACTTACCTTTACCTGCACCGCGGCAAATCCCGAAAGCTGGGCGGAAGCCGTGCCGCTTATTGTGGGTATTGTGTTAAGTGTCAGGTAAGAC
>MGVF01000079.1:1895-6657 GCA_001800355.1 Elusimicrobia bacterium RIFOXYA2_FULL_50_26 | reverse complement strand
GCCGCATAATTCTCGAAGGCGACGGGCGCACTAAGGCCGAACACTTCGATCCTGACGTGCTTGCGGCATTTAAAACCATCTCCCCACAGTTCGAGGAAATCCACGAAAAACTGAAAGATTAACATCCGAAGCAAATACGACGAGATTGCTTCGCTCTCGCTCGCAATGACCGACAGTACGGCAGTGGCCGACAGTGCGGCATTGACGGCGGAGAGCTATTTCTTTTTTTCTATTTTTGCCCAGCTGTCGCGCAGGGTTGCGGTGCGGTTGAATACGGGTTTACCGTCGGCCGAGTCGCGGTCCAGGCAGAAATAGCCGTGGCGGAGGAACTGGAACGTATCGCCGGGCTTTGCGCTTTTTATGCTTTGTTCCATTTTACAGCCGGAAAGAGTTTCCAGCGAACGCGGGTTGATATTGCTCCTGAAATCCCCGCCTTCCGCCGCTTCGTCGGGGTTTTCGGCGACGAACAGGCGGTCGTAAAGCCTTACATCGGCTTCCACGGCGTGCGCCACGGATACCCAGTGCAGCGTACCCTGCACTTTGCGCCCGTCGGGCGTCCCGCCGCCGCGTGAATCCGGGTCATAAGTGCAATGCAACTCCGCAATCTCGCCGGTCTTCTCATCTTTAACGATACTTTGACAGGTAATATAATATGTATGTTTAAGCCGCACTTCCCGCCCGGGCGAAAGGCGGAAATAGCCTTTTGGCGGCGCCTCGCGGAAATCATCCTGCTCTATGTATATCTCGCGCGAGAAAATAACTTTGCGCATTCCCGCCGACGGGTCTTCAGGGTTGTTTTCCGCATCGAATTCTTCCGTCTTTCCCTCTGGATAATTGTCAATAATAACTTTTAACGGGCGCAATACGCCCATCACCCGCGGCGCGCGGCGGTTCAAATCTTCCCTTATAAAATACTCGAGCAGCGCAACGTCCACGGTACTGTTTGTCTTGTCAACACCGATGCGTTCGGCGAAAGCGCGTATAGCCTCCGGGGTTACGCCGCGCCGGCGCAGGCCGGAGATCGTCGGCATACGAGGGTCGTCCCAACCGGCGACAAGCCCTTCCCTCACCAGTTCAAGCAGTTTGCGCTTGCTCATGACGGTATAGGTAAGATTAAGCCTGGCAAACTCCACCTGGCGCGGATGGCAATCAATAGTGATGTTATCCAGCAGCCAGTCGTACAACGGCCGGTGATCCTCGAACTCCAGCGTGCATATCGAATGCGTAATTTTTTCGATGGCGTCGGATATGGGGTGGGCAAAATCGTACATGGGGTAAATGCACCACTTGTCGCCGGTACGGTGATGAGTAACGCGCTTTATGCGGTATAGCGCGGGGTCGCGCATGGTAATATTCGGGTGCGCCATGTCAATTTTCGCCCGCAACACACGGGCGCCGTCGGGGAACTCGCCGTTTTTCATGCGTTCGAACAGCATGAGGTTCTCATCCACACTTCGATCGCGGAACGGGCTGTTCTTACCCGGCTGGGTCGGTGTGCCGCGGTAAGCGCGTATATCATCGGCGGAAAGATCGCATACGTAAGCTTTCCCTTTTTTTATAAGCTCAAGAGCGTAGGCATAGAAACTGTCATAATAGTCGGATGCATAGTAGAGGTGTTTACCCCAGTCGAAGCCAAGCCACTTTACATCCTCTTCAATGGAGCGAACGTATTCAAGCTCTTCCTTTTCCGGGTTGGTGTCGTCGAAACGAAGGTGGCACTCGCCGCCGTACTCGCGGGCGATGCCGAAATTAAGACAGATGGATTTTGCGTGGCCGATGTGCAGGTAACCGTTAGGCTCCGGCGGGAACCGCGTTTCCACGCGCCCGCCATAGCGTCCCGAAACATTATCAGCCTCGATGATCACCCGTATGAAATCTTTCCCCCTTTTTTCTTTGTCGCCGGAACCCGGATTTAACATATAATGACAGCTCCTTTTGGCCTATTGATGCCCTGTAACATCTACGCGATTAAAACATATTAACTCCCCCTCACCTTAATCCTCTCCCCGACGGGGAGAGGAAAGTGCGATACTACATCTTTACCCTCTCACCTGTGGGGAGAGGGCAGGGTGAGGGGGGACTGCCGACGATGTCAAAATTACAGCCGGGCATCTTTGAAGCTTTATTATATTTTATTTACCCCCGCTTGTAAACACGCACGGTCGTCCGTAGACGGGGACAAACGGCCGTCGCTCAGGCACACCTGTATGCGGCGGCAATCTTTCAGGGAGTCAATCCAGTCGCTGTTCACATCGAAATGCCGGGCAAGGGCTGCGGCGGCGCACCGGCGCGGCTGTACGCGCCGTTCCCCGTGCCTGCGTATTATCATGGCGCGATTGTAATATATCCACAGCATTACGCCGGATAAAATCAGCAGCACAACGGCGGCGCCCATGCTCAACGCTTCGAACCGGCTGTCTGCCACGACTTCAATTCCGCGTAATTGCCACAGGGTAAATACCGCCGGCAACACCCATGATATCCATGCTATCCATAAAAGCAGCGTTATCGAGTTTTCAACAACGTTGCGTATAGCCGATCTTAGTTCAGGCCTGTCTATGATTTGAGGGTATGAAGCCCCCTGTCCGGACTTTTCCATATTGATAATGTGCCTCCTCTTCGTCTGAAAATATCATACATCGCCCCGTAAACGGATAATGCGCTGATACCCCAGTAAAAAAACGGGTACCATATTATCCAGAAATAATATTTTAAAAACGTCTTTCGCTCGTAACGGTAATCAATGTACATGCTGACCATAAATTGCAGCATGCACAATGCCGCAAGCAGCGGCCCGCTCCAGGCGGGCAACAAAAACGGCCGCGCCGTAATGCCCATCAAATGCAGAAAGTGCGAAATACCGAGAAACAACACCACGTTTCCCAGGCATAGCGCCCATGCCATGCCCGCCAGATAATCCACGTAAACAGGCCAGAATCTCCTGTTCTTCCAGTCTAACCATACGTCGAAATGCTTTACGACAACCCCGATGCCTCCCCTTGCCCAGCGCACCCGCTGGCGCCAAAGCCCGTTTATCGTCTCAGGTGAAAGTATGTAACACAGCGCGCGCGGCTCGTAGCGAACTTCCCAGCGAAGCTTTTGCAGCTTCCAGGTTATATCAATATCCTCGGTAGCGGTATCGGAATCGAAAAAACGGCAGTCAAAAAACGCATCACGGCGATAGGCCGCGATAACACCGGAAACGGTCAATACCTTGCCCAGTATGCGTTGGGAACGTTTTATCAGCCCGATAATGCTAGAGTATTCGCCCACCTGTATTTTACCCAGCAGACAGGTGCGGTTTATGATGCGCGGATTACCGGTAACGGCGCCCGTGCGCGGAAATTTTTCGAAGTGCCAGGCCATCATGCGAAGCGCGTTGCGATGCAAAAAGCAGTCGGCATCCATTACAAGGATCAACTCGCCTTTTGAAAACAATACGCCCGTATTTATCGCCTTGGATTTGCCGCTGTTGGGTGCAAGATGGACTGCCCTGCACCAGCCGGGATAACGCTCGGACAAGCCGTCAATCAGGCGCCCCGTATTATCCGTGCTTCCGTCGTTGACCAGCACAACCTCAAACGACGGGTAGTTGACCCTGGACAGGTTATCAACAACGCTATTTATCGTGGATTCCTCGTTATGCGCGGCTATAATTATTGAAAAGCGCGGGTGGCTTTCCAGCGGCAACCTGGGCCTGCGTTCCCAGCGGTAATAAAATACAAGCGCGCCTGTAATCCATACGATACTCATTATAACGGGGTAAAATATGACATAATGCAGTTGAAAATTCCAAAATGAAATCATCGCTGAACCCTGGAAAACGGGAAGTCCTCAACGGACATCATAAGCCGGACCACGCGTTCATCCGGCCTGTTTTCCGTGAAATCGTCGGGGTAATATGCGATATGCCGCGCCCCGGCAGCCACCAGTGAACGCATCCAGCGGTCTATGACATTTGAATCAATCCAACGATCATGCTTCCAATCGTACGCCTGAACCTTGAACACGGTTTTTTCAAGCCCGCCGTCGTACCTGCCTGCCTCGTTAACAAGCCCGGCCAGCCACTGCGCGGGATTTTTTACTTCTTCCATGAAAGGGTATGCCATTATTACCACGTAATCGTATGCCGCAAGGCTGTCTGCGAAATTTTGGGCGAACCGCTCCTCGCTTTGCGGCTCTGAAAGCGCCGGCGCATACAGGGTGCGGGCAAAAGAAGCTGCCGGCCTGTACATGCGCACCGCTTCCTTAAGATTGTCGCTCAGCGTTATAAGCGCGCGTGTTTTAACCTGCATCCATCGTTTTTTCTGCTCGGGGCTTAAATCGTCGTACTCCATGGTGCAATCGCCCGCGATTTTTCCATATTCTTCCATTGCCGCCGGCGAAAAATCCTCGCGGTCGTTCAAATAACCGTCATCCTGGAATATAACGCCGCGGATACGCGCGTTTGCCGCCATGTCTTCATAAAGCATGACAAGCGCATCGGCCGCTTCCCTGCTGAATGGCGAGAGGCGCTGGCAATACCACGAGGTCGGCAGTTGAACAACGCCGTTAACGCGCTCGCGGACTTTAAGGCGCTCGTTCAATGCCGGCTCAGGCAATACTATGCTTAGCATGGGCATCCATGCGTACACTTCTATATCGCGTATGGCAAGCTGGTTTGTAACCCGGTTGAAAAGGTCCGCTTTCATGGGGAGAACGCGGTTGGGAAAATAAACCGAACGTATATTGCCGTCGGCCCCGTCGTCACAGAACGCCTGAA
>MGVF01000079.1:0-1875 GCA_001800355.1 Elusimicrobia bacterium RIFOXYA2_FULL_50_26 | reverse complement strand
ATTGACACCACGCGTTCGATGAAAACGTCCAGGTTCTTCTCCTGCACGATGGGGTCGGGGTCGTATATAACATCCAGGTCCGCCTGCAATGCCCTCTGCTGTGCGGGCTCCGCCAGGTTATTTTTAAGAGCGCTGATAATCTCGCCCATCGAAGGATTCTTTACCAGTATGTAACGGGGCATGTCGCGCACGTTCTGCGCGGATGCGATCCTGTCTTCCAGAGCAAAAGTAAGCTCCATCCCCGCCCGTTTGGCCTCTTCGACTGCAATATAATTGTACTGCCCGTACGGCCATACCAGCGCCCGCGGGCTGACGCCGCAGTTTTTTTGCAGGGCGGATACGGAAGCGCGAAAATCTTCGTAGATTCTCGCACGGTACGCATCCCCGGTTTCATAAGCGCGCGCCACGGGATCATATATCCTGCTTACCGCGGCCCAGCAGTCGTTACCCTGAGGATTGTATAAAACCGTGCGATGCAACTCGTGAGTATGGCTGGCCAGTTCCACCAGCCCGCTTTGAGCCGCTTCCCTCAATTGTTCCCAGTTCATAAGCGGCATGTTCTTAGCCTCGGGCGGGGGGCTGTCCACCCATCCTGTTACCACGGCAAGCACACAGGGGTAACCGTACATTTTCAGCACCGGCAGGACGAATTCGTAGAAGGAGTAATACGCATCGTCAAAGCTCAGCAGCACGGCCTTACCGGGGAGAGGTTTTTCATTGCGGTGCGCCTTCACAACGTCGTCCATGCTTACAAACTTGTAGCCGTGAGCGCGAAGGTACTCTATCTGCTCGACAAAAGCGTCGCGGTCAACCCCGTAATTATCGCCGTTTACGTACGCAGGGATATCGTGATAACAAAGCACAAGAAAACTGTTGTTAACTAACTCTCCCCGGGCGCGGCAAACGGCCGCAAAAGGCAATATAGCCGCAACAATAAGAATATTCAACATCCGTTTCATAAACAATAAATCCCCCCTTATTTCCCCCTCACCTTTAATCCTCTCCCCGACGGGGAGAGGAAAGCGCAATATTTACATCTTAACCCTCTCCCCGACGGGGAGAGGGCAGGGTGAGGGGGCATTACAACAACCAGCCGACGGGTTAAAACCGTTGTTTTATTTCGGCGGTGTATTCCCACCTGTCGTCGTCACGGCCGTCAAAACGGCGATGGTAAAAACCGGCGCCCGCCGATATTCCGGTAACGTCAAACAACTCCATATCCTGCATTAAACGCGCGTGCCATACGAATTCCGTATCATAACCATTCTGCCACTGCATACCGGCGCCGGCTGAAAGATTGCCGGTAAACACCGTTTCGAACCTGCGGTACCAGACGTATTCCGCCGAAGGAACAACCCGCGCGGAATAAATCGTACCCGGATTAAAATATGAAGCGCCTGCCAGCGAATTACCCATGCCGTCGGCCTCAACGGTTCCCTGGAGTTTCCACCTGGCGTCCGCATATAACCCGCGGCGCGCCGTGCATTCGAACAACTGCTGAACGTTGCAGTCGGAAAATCGCCGCTCGGACACGGCCGCCCCGGCGGATAACGCCTCGTTTGCGCGAAATACAAACCTCAATCTCTTTTCATCTGTAAATATACCCTCTGCAAGCGCCTCAAGCGGCATATCCACGCTATGCGAATCATACATGGCATCCACCGAAACATAATCGCCTGGCGTCCAACTTATTTGCGACCGCAACCCCGCATTGGCCCCTGTTTCATCGGCTGAGGCGGACGCGTTTACGCGCCATCCGCGGGAAATAAGAATATCGGCGCCAAGCGTTCCCCGGCGCACAAGCGAATTTACGCTTCCTTCCGAATCGGCGCCAAGCGTTCCCCGGCGCACAAGCGAATTTACGCTTCCTTCCGA